>NZ_JACLIC010000051.1:0-89863 GCF_019748695.1 Paenibacillus cucumis (ex Kampfer et al. 2016)
TCCTGAGCCAGGATCAAACTCTCCAATAAAGTATTGAAAAGAGCGATAAGCTCATTTTGAATCTGACGAGATTAAACATCTCATTTGTGTTCCGGTTTTCATACAGCCAGATGACATGTACCAAAACCTTCACGTCATTCTGCAAGCAGAATGTTTACTCACTCGTTGTTCAGTTTTCAAAGATCAAACTTGTTCTCGCTGCTGTAACCAGTTCGTTCCATCAACTCTTATATAATATCATGTCCAAACCAACTTTGCAAGCTCTTTTTTTCAAGTTTCTTTCGAAGCTTGTTTTCAATTGCTTGCCGCACCGTGTAAGCTGTGTTTTCTTGGCCGGAATAAGAATATACCACGTATCACCACCACATGTAAAGCATTATTTTAAAAACATCTGAATAATTCATCATTTTCACGAGAATATGCATTTCAGGTTAACTTTACAGCACTTTTATTCTAATTCGGAAATGTAGTGTAGCAACAATGACCACTTCTTCCGTATACGTTTCTACTTAATCTCGCTGATGTTCCTGAATTATCTTTTCCATTTTAATGACCATATCATTTCATACACGACTCTTTAGCCTTGAGTTCGAGCAATTAAAAGGTTCTGAACTGATCCACTTTTCATCTCACGTTACAGACTCTTATTATAGAAGAAACAAAAAAAGCGAAGCTCGATGTGATATCGTAGCTCCGCTTTCTTCATATATAAATCAAAATTTATTCTCCGCCGATAAACACGTAACGGCATATAACGATAATGGCTAGCACCCACATTAACCAATGCACTTTCACTTTACGCTCAGTAACCAAGTTACTGAACACAGCCAAAATAACATAGGATACGATCCCTGCAGAGATCCCGTTCGCAATCCCGCCTGTAAATGGCATCAGTACAATAGTAAGGAATGCAGGGAAAGCCTGCAGAAAATCATCCCACTCAATACTACGAACTTGGCTCATCATAAGTACCCCAACAATGATCAGAGCCGGAGCCGTTGCAGCAGAAGGAACAACCAAAGCAAGTGGCGCGATAAACAAAGCAAGAATGAACAACAGACCTGTCGTTACCGAGGTTAACCCTGTACGCCCACCAGCTTCAACACCCGAAGCACTTTCAACATAAGCCGTAATCGTACTTGTACCCAGTGCCGCACCTGCGCTGACACCGACAGCATCGACGAGCATGGCTTTACCAATCGTTTTCTCACCTTTAGCTTTATCCTTCATAATCCCCATACGTGTTGCCGTTCCAACCATCGTACCGAAGGTATCAAACAGTTCAACGAATGTGAAAATGAAGATGATTTCGAACAACCCAAGGCTAATTGCACCTTTCAGATCAAGTTGCCCGACAGCCAGGTCACTGAAGTTAGGCAGCCAGCTTGCACTGGACAGACCACTTAAATTGGTTACCCCCATTGGAATACCAATCAGCGTCGTTGCTACGATACCAATCAATAAAGCACCTTTAACACGCATTACCATAAGGACCGCAATCAGTAGCAAACCAATCAACGCGAGTAATGCATCATGATGTGTAATAAAGTTCCCAAGAGACAAGTTGAAGCTGCTACCTGGGATCGGCTGGCTCAAATCTGCATCCGGTGCAACATTCACGGTTACTGCCACCAGATTGGCGAGTTTAAAACCGATAATCGTAATAAAAAGACCGATACCTACGGTGATTGCCATTTTAATGGATTGTGGAACCGCAACAAGAAGCATTTGCCGAACTCGGGTCACGGTCAGAATAATGAACACGATACCCGAAAGGAATACAGCACCGAGGGCTGCCTGCCAGCTGATCGCACCATTGGAGCTCAAAACCACGGTCATAAAGTATGCATTCAAACCCATACCCGGAGCAAGTGCAATCGGAACGTTCACGAACAATCCCATAATAATTGTCATCAATCCAGCGCCGACGGCTGTTGCAAAGAATACTGCATTGTCGGACATCCCTGCCCCATTTTGTCCTAAGAACAATGTGTTTACAAAAAGAATGTAAGCCATTGTCATAAAGGTGGTCAGACCCGCAACAATCTCCGTTCTAACATTCGTTCCGTTTTCTTTGAGTTTAAAGAAACGATCCATAATTCACTAACTCCTCCTTAGAGATGTTGAAGCCATAAGTTATATTGAAAAACGACAAATGACCCTGAGAAGTACTTTCCCCAGAGTTCAGCTTGACCAGAAGCAGGCACACGGCCCGTTAACCAAGAACAAAAAAAATTCTAATGTGCGCGGGTGATGTCCCACCGCAGTCATGTAGAATTCATGTGCTTAGCCTGCTCCTCTTCGTAGCCAGATCATTAGGGTGATCTCGTAGAGACTCCCGGGCCAATCCCCAGGATTATACGAATTAGTATGCGCTATTTGTTTGTTTCCCATCATCATTTTAGGAGGGAGCTTCTATTTTGTCAATGATAAAAACGAATGTTATATCTATATCATACAATTAACGTTCGTATTATTTAACAAATCAAACCAGTTTAGCGATTTACATACCAGATAAATATGCAATTGATAACGGATTCAAGGCCGGATATGTTCATATTTTCATTTTCATTCAAGGAAGATAATCTTTCTTCAATTAGCTACCCATTGCAATTCAGTTACAGTTCTAAATTAAGGCTTATTGCTTTTCCGGCACCTACGCTGCGCTTCATTTTGTTACATCTTATACCGATATATTAGGGGATAAATCACTTATACTGGAGGTTAAGAAATGTTTTTCTCAAAAAAGATAATTTTAGGGTTTCTTGGAATTACCCTTGCAATGGCAGGCATAGCGAACGCTGCCTCCGCCGCTGAGTCAGGAGAATTATCCGTAACCCTGACAGGCAGTTCTACCATAGTTCCTGGTGATGTCGAGTGGGTAGATCTTGCAATCTCTAACAGCCTAGATACTCCAAAAATTAAATCGGCAACTATCGTTTTGAGCTATGATGAAAACATGTTTACCCTTAATGAAGAGGATGAAGAAGACGGATTACTCCGATTTGATGAGAAGTTAAAAAAATACATATGGAGAGATGATACCTTTTACATCCCAACCCGTCAGTATGAAAACAAAGACAACTATACCATTCAAAATCCTTATCCTGAGGACCTTGTCCCAAATGATGGAAAACGGGAGATTGTATTTTCAATTACAGCCAAGGATGGTCATTTTCTGGATTCCGCAGCAGGCGATCCTATTGTATCCTTCACGCTTATTACTAAGGAAAGTAGTTTGAATATGCAATCTTCCATTCAGGTTCTTAGGGATAAGACGGTATTGACTGATGTTGCAGGAAACATAGTAAAAGATTATAAAACAGCCTCAGTAGATGTTTTGATAGCTTTACCTAAAGAAATTTTTATCGTAGAGGGAACAATGCGGCCCAGCTTCTTACCATTCATCTTCCCTATTAAAACAGGGCAAGAATTGAATGCACTCGCCTACTTCGAGAATGGAGATGTATTCTACATAACAGATGCTGCAAAATGGGAGTCAAGTAATCCCGCAGTGTTAAAACCACATGGAACTGGCAATGTTCAAGCTGTCGGTCTCGGTACAGCGAATTTAAAAGTCACTTATGGTTCCGTCACTGGTGAACATGAAGTTAAAGTGGTGACTGCTGCGACAGCAGCCAAATTAAATGAAGAACCCCAGCCCTATGCTTCGATCATTAGATCTGATGTCAAACCGGAAAAAATCAAAATTATCATTAATGACAAATTAACGCACACCGGCCTTCTCTACACTGGAACAGTGTATATTCCAATTCGTTCTGTGAGTGAAGCATTCAATGTTTTCATAGGATATGACCCTGTTAAAAAATTACCGCTTCTCTTTGGGAGTCCAATCACACAATCCAGAAATTTTGCAGGCACAGCTTATGTTGAGGCCAAAAATCTTCCTTCATTACTTGGCGCCAAAGTAGTCAAATGGGATAACAAGAATAAAACCCTATATCTCGAGTACAATCCAAAGAAAGAAGCTTTCAAATAACAGATTTTAAATTTAATGATATCTCTGAAAACTCCCTTTGATTGCATCTTATTGCAGACGAAAGGGAGTTTTTCACCTTTCAATCTATGAAATCCATGCGATAAAAAAATGCCGAAAAACTTGGATAACCAAGCCCTTCGGCATTTCATGATATTAAGTTTTAACGTGCTGTACTAATCTATTCCCACTCAATCGTTGCAGGCGGTTTGGAAGTTACATCATAGACGATACGGTTTACGTTGTCCACTTCGTTAACGATCCGTACGGAGATTTTCTCCAGTACATCCCAAGGGATACGTGCCCAGTCGGCCGTCATACCGTCGATGGATGTTACGGCACGGATACCCACAGTGTAGGAATACGTACGTGCATCACCCATAACGCCAACACTCTTCATGTTAGGCAGGGCGGTGAAGTATTGCCAGATTTCGCGGTCAAGACCGGCTTTGGCGATTTCTTCACGCAGGATGTAGTCGGAATCACGAACAATTTTCAGCTTCTCTTCCGTCACTTCGCCAAGTACACGGATCGCAAGACCTGGACCTGGGAAAGGCTGACGGTGTACGATTTCGTCTGGCAAGCCACACTCCGTACCTACTTTACGAACCTCATCCTTAAACAGGGTGTTCAATGGTTCGATCAGTTTGAAGTTCATGTCTTCTGGCAGACCGCCCACGTTGTGGTGGGATTTGATAGTTTGAGCTGTTGCTGTACCACTTTCCACGATGTCCGTGTACAGTGTACCTTGAGCCAGGAATTCGAAGTCATCGAATTGCTTGGACTCTTCATCAAATACGTAAATAAACTCGTTGCCGATAATTTTACGTTTTTGTTCTGGATCATCCACGCCAGCCAGCTTGGACATGAAGCGTTCTTGTGCATCGATTTTGACAACTTTCATATCGAACTTGCCGACAAATGTCTCCATTACACTCTCTGCTTCACCTTTACGCAACAGACCGTGGTCAATAAACATACATGTCAGCTGATCGCCGATTGCTTTGTGCAACAATGCTGCTACAACGGAAGAATCCACACCGCCGCTGAGTGCGCACAACACTTTGCCGTCGCCTACTTTTTCACGAATATCTCTAATCGTGTCATCAATGAAGGTTTCCATCGTCCAGTTGCCTTCGCAACCACAGATTTCGAACAGGAAGTTACGAATCATGTCGTTACCGCGAACGGAGTGACGTACTTCCGGGTGGAACTGCACTGCATACAATTTGCGCTCATCGTTACTCATCGCTGCGATTGGCGCACTTTCCGTTCCTGCATCCAGTTTGAAGCCCGGAGGCAATGTGACAACGTGGTCACCATGACTCATCCATACGGTATGTTCACCTTCGATACCTTGAGCGAGTGCTGCACCGGCAGCAAACTCAAGATCTGCTTTGCCATACTCACGCTTCTCGGAACGTTCTACTTTCCCTTCAAGCTGCTGAGCCATGAGCTGCATTCCATAACAGATACCAAAGATTGGCAAGCCCAGGTCATAGACACCCGGATCAACGTGTGGTGCATTTTCAGCATATACGCTGGATGGACCACCAGAGAATACGATTCCTTTTGGCGCCATTTCAGCAATTTTCTCCGCTGGTGTGTTATACGGCAAAAGCTCGCTGTATACGCCAAGATCCCGGATTCTTCTGGCAATTAACTGGTTGTATTGGCCTCCAAAGTCAAGGACAACCACAATTTCATTTTGCTTATTCATTACCGTGCCTCCCTCAATTCAATGAAACTAATTATACGCAACGACAAAACCTACCGTCAAGGAAAGACGAAACTCCATTTTTCAGGCAAGTAACGGGAAGATGTGACATAAAGCGACAGTCAATGCCATTCCTTAAGGCGAGTCTACAGGATGAAATTTTGTTCAATATACCATGCACATATGCTCCACCTCATGTGTACTCTTATAATTGGATAAAAGAACCGATTTCATCCGTCGGGTGGGTAGATTAAAAGCCACCGTAAAGTCATCGTTATCAGTGAAGATGGTAAGTTGGTATTAAAGTAGCAAAGCAAATGTGCCAAGAGGCAGCGCCAAAAGCATCTCAACACGCTAACGATCACAGCGAACCTTATTTCGCATGCTAAGCGGTGTTTGAAAATCTAACGATCCTCAGAAGCGCTATTTGGACTAAAACTACCAAAAACCAGGTTCGTTTACCTCCGCTCCGTTGCACCTCGATAGAGTGTAGTGGTGTAAATTAAAAAATCTCGTTCACCCTTGGGCAAACGAGACTGGTCAGAAACTTAGCGCTGGCGTTTGGGGGAACGCCGGGCCAGGCGAAGTGCCCGGCGCAAAAAATCGAGACTGTCCGCGCGCAGCGGACGGTCTGGCCCGTATAGCAGCCGCTCCCAGTCGGCTGCAAAGCGCGCGATGTCCGCGCCGTCCGTGCCTTCGGCCACGGCGGGTGACGCTGCGTATTCCCGCAGCGTCATGCCCGGCGGCCGCGGGCCGTACCGGCGCGCAAGCGCGTGCCAGACCGGAGCGGCAGCCTGTAGCAGCCGCTCGCGGTCCGGGAAGCTGCTGCGCGGCCACGCCAGCAGCAGCCCAAGCCGCAGCGCGGGGCGAAGCCGCCGCGTGCAGGCCCATGCAGCGGCGCATAGCAGCGCCGCTGCCGCAAGTGCCGTCGCGGCCGACCACGGCGCCGCGACAAGGGCACGTGCGTGCGCGGCAAGCCAAGCGCCCGCACACTCCAGCCCGCTGCCTGCACCCGGCAGCGTGGCTTCGTCGTCTGGCTGCGCCGAGGCGACCCCTGCGGCGCTGGCATCCAGAGCCTGCGCCGAATCAAACCCCGGCGTAGCCTCAAACGGCACCCAGCCCACGCCGGGAAAATACACCTCCACCCAGGAATGGGCATCCCCCTGGGTGACAACCACTTGCCCCGGGTTCTGCGGGTCCGCTTGTCCTGGGGCGTAGCCTTTCACCCAGCGTGCCGGGATACCCTCGGCACGAAGTAACACAACCATGGCGGTGGAAAAATGGTTACAATACCCCGCACGGGTCACAAATAAAAAATCATCCACAAAATCCGTCCCTCGTGGCGGCATTCGGGTATCCAGCGAGTAACGGGCATTCGCTTTCAGATAACTGCGCACGGCCTGCACAGCATCATACCGTGTTGTACTTGAACCGATGATCTCGGTAGCAAGGTCCCTTACCCTTTGCGGAAGTGTATCTGGAAGCTGTAGATCCTTTCGGCGAATAGAGGCAGGATCGGATGTATTTTTCCCGCCAGCATGATTCTGTTCGCTCACGCTAGAGTCCTTGCCTTCCTTGGCAGTACTCTTCCCATCCAATCCTGCACGTTGCCGAAGCTGTTCCGGTGTCACATTCGGCACCATCACATCTACCGTATAATGCTGGACAAGCTCATTCCTGTCCCTTCCTCCTGCAAGCCACAAGGTGCCCGTATCTTCATTAGAGAGCAGTCGCTTCTCATTTTTTTTATTAAGGACATCACCATCTTGAAAAGACAAACTTACCGGTAACCCTCCCGTAAAAAGTGGATTCGGACCACGCCACTCCCGTTCCATCGTGATGATCTGACGAACACGCTGCCAGTACGGATGCTCCTCCCATCCATCGGAACGTAGCAGATCCGATGAGTTAACATAACGGAAGCGCTGCTCCGTATCACTCCAGGCACTGCCATTGTAGTAAGAACGGGTCTCCCCACGCCAATACGTAGAGACAGGCGTTTTCGCTAAAAATACAGGTTCATTCCCTTGTACCAGAGGTGCCCCCATAGGTGCATCAACGGTGCTATATCCCGTCACACTCAGAGAAGCCGGTACACTGCCTGAAGGAATGTATCCTGCCCATCTAGCCAAACGTTCGACCGTATCCATAACAGAGAGTTGTCCGACAGGTGACACAACACTGAGCCGTGCAGGAAGTGTAGATATCAACACCACACAGACCGCCGTGCCCACAGATACAGCCATCCAATATAGATAAATCTTACTCCGTATCCGATGAGCGCTGTTCTTTTTACTTCGTGCCGCCTTGTTGTGAGTGTTTGGATGTACACCTTGGTTTTCGCCTTGGTTTGTAATCTGGTGTTTACTTTGCTTTATGCCCTGGTTTGCACCTTCGTTTGTACCTTGTTTTATACCTTGAAGTACACCTTGGATCATGCCTCGATTTTCAGTTTCATGTGCAATTTTCTGATCCTGCGCATTCCGTTCATGACCTGTGCCTTCCGAAAGGCGCAGCAGGTGAAGCATGCCCTGGATGCACAGTAACCAGCATACCGAACGAACCACCGAGCCATAAGCATCATATCCGACAACAGTCTCCAGCAGGATCAGATAAACTAATGTTCCCGTGCCAAACAGAGATATGCTACGACGAAGCAATACCAGGTACTGTACCGAGGCGAGTAGCATGCTCCAGCCGCACAACATAAATAACCCTCTGGTTTCCCTGCTCATCACACGAAAACGTCCTGTATCGATCCACTGTCCCAGATCAGCATTAAGTATCCCCGGGTAGGATAAGCCCCATTCGATCGGATGACTGCCCCCGTACATTACACACAGTGCAACGTATATCATAGGGATGCGTAGCGCAATACTGGCCATCCAGCCTGTACGCAGCAGGCCAACGGATAGAAGGATGGCTGAATAGCCAACCATGACAGCCGAAAATCGCTCACTGCCTGCTTGACCATCAGATGTCACAGGATATATCCATTCCATGCACAATACGAGCAATCCCGCTGTGATAAGCCATAGATATAACACAGGAGTTGTTAGATACATAGACGAAAATAACGGCGAATTCAATTCCGATCGCTGTGTCTGCACTGCCTGTCCAGACAGAACTGCAGATTCGGGCTGCTGTTTCATTTTACGCTCCCACATCAACAATCCCTGCCTTTCCGCCATGCCAAGACCCAACGGTTCCAACAGACTCCTGATAGACAATCTTTACCCCTTTGGATACAAGGCGTTCAGTCCACACTTGCGAACGGTTGGCCTTTACGACTGACGAATTCAACACAGCTGATGCACCAGATTGTTCCTTCCCGTCACCCGCCGTTCCCCTCATCTGTCCGCTCATGGTTAGATGGACTCTCGCCTGGAAGCCAAGTGCCGACGCATATTCAAGCCATGCAACCAATCGTTCATCCAGCTGTCCGGTAAAGACCAGAATACTTGACCCGTATGGAAGATGCTCCAGTCTGTCAACGCCAAGTTGCTCTCCAATCGATCCCTGTTCCTGATGTAAACGTGCATAAGCAAGCCGTCTTAACGCATAGTCCAGACTGTTGGCTTGTTGCCCGTGAACACTCCGGCTTCCACCAGCATCATTACGACTACGGTTTGTTTGTGCTTCATGCCTTGCGTCCTCTTCTAACGGCATGTCCTGTTTACTTGCGAGTTCATCTCCACTTAACCAAAGCTCACAAGGCGTTTGTGCATCTGTTGCCTCACGTACCCAACTCGCCGCACCAAACACTGCTCGTTCGAACACTTCGTGACTTTCCTGACTACGTCCTCCCGCCCCAACCCCCTCATATCCTGAGTACTCTTCGTATACCATGATTGCGAGTGAGGTACTTTGCGGCATATCAGGAAGCAGCGTATGCAACTTTCCGCTTCTCGCTGAGCTTTTCCAATGAATTCGGTTAAACGAATCCCCCTGTTGATATTCACGAATTTCTGTTCCGGGTATACCTTGCAATGGATGTTGCACTCCCACGCCTTCGCCATGATCCGTCCAGACTTCCGGCCAGATTGATGTTGCAGCATTCCCGATACCGGGCACCACCACAACAGGCTCTTCACCCTTAATTGTGGTGTAGGCTCTGCTCCACCCAAAAATATCCCCCCAGTATACTCGCCCTTCCTGCCAAGCATGTACTCCTCGGGTAAGACCTGTTATCTCATACTGATAAGACCATCGTCTTTTCAAGCCTGGAAAAAGCAATTTACGATGTATACCCCCAGGGGTGTTATCGCATACCACGAGCCATAATAGTGGAAGCAGACACCTCATCTGTAACTCAACCCGGACGCGGATACTTTCTCCTGCTGTGATCTGCCCTTGTCGTAAGTGTCTGTTTATAACAATCTGACGGGGACCAAACACTCGCAGGAGTATTCCATATATCACAACAAGCACGGATACCGTTGCCAAGAACAACGCTGATTTTCCACCATGCCAGAAATAGAGACCACCCAGAAGAACAGCCATTAATATTTGAGCTATACTTCCGCGAAACACTCTCATGCGCGTCGTCCCCTTCCCTGCCCACTTATCTGCACGGGTACAGGCACAGAAGACAATACTTCACGGATGACTTGCTCTTGCACTGCGCTTCCGTCCGCTCTATTCATTGATTTCAACTGAATTCGGTGGGCGAGAACCGGTACAGCGAGGGATTGCACATCATCCGGCACAACGTAACTACGACCTTGTAAGTAGGCATAAGCCTGCACAGCCGTCATCCAGGCCAGCGTTCCCCGGGGACTGATGCCGAGTCTTACGGCGTCATGACTTCTCGTAGCCACAGCGACAGCGACAAGATATTGCTTGATCACGGCATCCACATGTACCTGCCTCACTTCACGTTGCATGGCCACCACTTCTTCAGCCAGCATAATCGGACGCATGTTCTCCAGCATATCCTTGCTACGCTCACGAGAAAGCAGTTCTACCTCCTGCTCCGGCTCAGGATATCCCAGTGTAATCCGCATCATGAAGCGATCCAACTGTGCTTCCGGCAAACGATAGGTGCCTTCAAACTGCAACGGGTTCTGTGTTGCAAGCAGCAGAAACGGCTTCGGCAATACGTGAGTTGTGCCGTCTACGGTCACACTGCGTTCCTCCATGGCTTCCAATAACGAAGACTGTGTACGGGGAGATGCCCGATTAATCTCATCCGCAAGCACGATATTGTTCATCAGCGGCCCCGGTCTGAAGCTGAACTCTCCTGTAGGGGCGTGATATATAGATACACCCGTCACATCGGCTGGCATGACATCGGATGTACATTGAATGCGCCCCATCGCACAGCTTAATGATGAAGCCACGGTGCGAATCAGCATCGTTTTTCCTGTACCCGGTACATCCTCCAACAGAACATGGCCTTCACTAAGCATTGCAGCAATGATATATTGAATTTCCTGTTTCTTGCCAATGATTACATCAGCAATTCGATTGCTGAGCCTTTTTAACAGTTCGGTAGCATGATCATGCTCTATTCGCACTCTGGTCATCTGAACCACACTCTCCTTCCTTGCCTATGAATCGTAATTATCATAATCTATGATTCATTGTTGCCCGGAAGTAGAGAGAATAGTCAGATAAACTGCTGTTTCTTTCAAATTATGCTATAAAAATGCCCATGTTCCATAGACTTCCAAGGTGGCTCCACGGTGATTACCCACTCACTGTCCTTGGATTGGACTGTATACTGCTTTGCTCCAAGCTGCTCTATCAAATCACCTGCTGACACCCAGATTGTGCCTTCACGGCTCTCCATCACAGCTTGAACCGTCAGGCCATCCTGATCATGCAATCGCTTGGACGTCAATGTACCCATCGCCGGGTTAATTTGGACTATGCGATCTTTCCACCATGTGGTTGCAGTACCTGAGGTTTGATCCCAGCTTATACTGCCTTCCAGCTGGTTCATATAACTTCGCAAGGGAACCATTATCGTCTGGTCTTTGAAGCGATATTCGTCCGGCTTGAGTTCGACGGTCATATATCCCAATTCAATTTTGAGCGGTTTGGCTACGATCCATTGCGCAGCGTTTGCGTTTACATGTTTGGCAATCCAGCTAGCAGATGGAGACTGGCGAACCTTATATTTCACCGCAGGTTTGACCTGGAATTGCACAGGTTTGTCTGAAGCCTGCATCACTTCAAAATGATACCCCTGCTGTTTGTAGTAATGAATGATATCC
The DNA here is from genome assembly GCF_019748695.1 of Paenibacillus cucumis (ex Kampfer et al. 2016). NCBI lineage: Bacteria > Bacillati > Bacillota > Bacilli > Caryophanales > Paenibacillaceae > Paenibacillus > Paenibacillus cucumis (ex Kampfer et al. 2016). The sequence continues at coordinate 11,936 of NZ_JACLIC010000051.1, forward strand.
GGCAGTGCCTTTACTGTCTCGGCATGCGCACCTCCATCATGCATCAGCACAACAGCAGAAGACATTCCTGCTGGCACATCTGTTGCACGAGCGACAATGTCGCTAGCGGGCACATTTCTCCGCTTGGAATCACCGCTGTCTACGTTCCAGTCCATGACAGCGTATCCTCCCTTTTTCAACAGATCAAAATACGTATGGTCAAAATGTCCGTATGTTCCACCAGGCGCTCTGACAAGTGCAGGGCGAAAGCCTACAATGTTGTTAATGATATCTTCCGTGCGCTTAATCTGCTGCCAGAACGTTTCAAAGTTCCGGTACAACTCGTTATATTCATGGTTATATGTATGATTGCCGATGGCATGTCCTTCACTTACGATTCGTTTGATCATTCCCGGCATACGTTCTGCATGCTCTCCCAGCACATAAAAAGTAGCAGGAACATCCTCATCGCGTAAAATATTCAATACCTCAGACGTATGTTTGCCCGGGCCATCGTCAAAGCTCAAATAGACAACCTTGTCTGATGTTTTACTTTTCCCCGCTGCTGCGGCAGACGGCACGCTTGCTCCGAACATATCTGTCAGCAGTAATGCAGCGAGAGTAAACCATATGGATAAACACTTCCACATACGTACCTTCCCACAGGAACGAGTTGAAGTTTGCTGCTCCATAAGTTGTCCATTTCGTTGCATCATTTCGTGAGATTCCTGCGCCATTTGTAATTCACCCTCCAGCACTCTATTGAATTTGCTGATAGACTTCAGCAGATTTGTTAGAATTATATGGAGGCAGATCGCAAAAAAGACATCATTTTATCTATTATTTTGCAACAAATAACCTTGGCTTCGATATGGGATTATTGATTCTTAATCAGCAATTCGGTAGCATTAGGAAATAACGAACATGAAACGGGCAACCATCTACTTCTAAAGCCTGATTCATATGACACCATCAGGAGTGTGAATCTATTGGAATTACTTGAGAAGGTCCAGCAGCTATTTGGGTCTTACGGATACAGTGTATTGTTCTTCGGCCTGCTACTGGAGTTTATTGCACTTCCCTTCCCAGGCGAAACGACGATGGCATATGCGGGTTATTTGTCCTACAGAGGTCAGCTTGATTTCGGTACACTTGTCGTCTTAGCGTTTCTCGGGACAACGATTGGCATGACTATTACGTATTTCATCGGAGCCAAAGCCGGTCTACCTTTTATTGTGAAGTATGGAAGATGGTTTTTACTTAAACCGGACAAGCTGGACAAAACGCAAAAATGGTTTGCTAAGTATGGATACGGTCTGATTTTTATTGGATATTTCATTCCCGGTGTTCGTCATTTCACAGGGTATTTCTCTGGTATTGCTGCAATTCCGTTTCGCAAATTCGCCCTATATGCTTACTCTGGAGCCTTGTTCTGGGTTGTGTTATTCCTTGGGATCGGTAAGGTGTTCGGTCCTAGCTGGAGCGCTGTATTCACACTCGCCCATCAATATACAGCATACATTCTTGCCCTAGTTGCATTGCTTGTGATTGCTGGCATCGTCTATCGTTACCGCAACGCCTTGTTCGCTCGTTCCCGTCGCAAGCATTCCCCCGCTCGTCAGCGTCAAAAACAAAATGCGGACTAATGATGAGTCCATCTCCCCTTTATAAATATAGAAGCCGTGAACATACGGCTTCTTTTTGTTTGCTTTTATTGGGATATGAAGACCAAATATCCTTTCATTCATATTTTTTTCATAAACTAAAACACTCCCGGTCATACTACTTGCAAATAAAGGATGTTTGAGGGGGAGAAATGGATGGCTACAGATACTCAAATTGCACACGAAACGCATGCCATTCATCCGGATCTGGCTGATAATATTGCTTATTGCAAAAAGATGATGGGAAATAGCAATGACTTGATGATTCGTCCATTACAAAGCATGCACAAATGGCCTTCGATGCTGTTATACATTGATGGGCTTGTCGATACACAGGTGATCAATCAGGCTGTCCTGCAACCCTTGATGCAAGTGCGTAACTTGCCTGATTTCTCAGCGGACGATGAACACCTGAGCTATCTTCAGAACGATGTTCTTACCGCTAGCGAAGTGCTGTTCATTGATGATATGGATGATGTGTTGAAAGCGATGCTGGCCGGTGAAGTCATTCTGCTACTGGACGGCTCTACTCGGGGACTCAAAATTGGCGCTGCTGGTTGGGAAGACCGTCCTGTAGGTGAACCCGTTTCTCAAACCGTTGTACGTGGTCCAATGGAAGGTTTTACGGAAAATTTGCGTACGAATACCGCACTGATTCGCAAGCGTATTCGTGACCCGCAGCTTTGGATCGAGGAGCGTGAGATTGGACGTGTCACCAAAACTCGTGTATCAATAGTATTTCTCGAACATACGGTCAACGAAGATGTTGTTGATGAGCTCCGCAGACGGCTGGATGAAATTGATATCGACAGTATTCTGGAGAGCGGGTACATCGAAGAACTGATTCAGGACAAAACCACGACAATCTTTCCGACAGTTTACAATAGCGAACGTCCAGATACGGTTTCTGCAGCACTGCTCGAAGGACGTGTTGCAATCATTATAGACGGTACACCCTTTGTACTGCTTGTGCCTGCATTATTCATGCACTTTTTTCAATCTCCTGAAGATTATTATCAGCGTGCCGACATCAGCTCTCTTGTTCGCTTGTTGCGATATTTGTCGTTTCTGATTGCCATGCTAGCTCCATCCTTTTATATCGCTATTTCGACATTTCATCAGGAGATGTTACCAACTACCTTGTTGATCAGTCTGGCTGCACAACGGGAAGGTGTCCCCTTTCCAGCTTTTATTGAAGCCGTTCTGATGGAACTGACCTACGAAATTTTGCGAGAAGCGGGCATTCGAATTCCGAGAACGGTCGGACAGGCCGTATCCATCGTAGGCACACTTGTTATCGGGCAGGCCGCGGTAGAGGCAGGCGTTGTGTCTGCAGCGATGGTTATTATTGTTTCTATAACTGCCATTTCCAGCTATGTCATTCCGGAGAACGGATTATCTATTTCGGTTCGTATTTTGCGTTTTATTCTGATGATAGCGGCGGCGGCGTTTGGTTTCTATGGCATTCTGATTCTGCTGCTCATTACGCTGACTCACCTTTGCAGCTTGCGCTCTTTTGGGATCTCTTACATGTCTCCTTTTGCGCCCTTCATTCAGAATGATCTGAAAGATACGCTGTTCCGTGTTCCCTGGTCGCATATGAGAACTCGCCCATTATCCAACGGCACTTCAAACGTAACCAGGCAGAAACGTAAAAAAAACAAGCATTAGTGAAGGCAGGAGAAAAGGTTATGATGAAATGTTTACGTGTCATGCTATCCATCATCGTTATACTGCCGTTACTAAGCGGGTGTTGGGATCGCCAGGAGTTGAATCAACTCGGGATTATGCTGGGTCTGGGTGTAGATCGAGACGGTGACCAGATCAGGGTTAGTGCACAGGTTGTTGTGCCTCGTGAAGTCGCCAAAGGTCAAGGCGGCAATGGAACACCCGTTACCCAATATCAAGCCAGCGCCCGCACACTGCTGGAGGCTATTCAGAAGCTTACCCAGACAAGCCCGCGTGCCATTTTTATGGCTCATATCCGGGTGTTGGTTTTCGGAGAAGAGTTTGCACGCAAAAACGGTATATATGATGTGATCGAAGCTCTTTTAAGAGAGCCTGACGTGCGTCCGGACTATTATGTAATGATAGCTCGCAAAACAACGGCTTCTAACATTTTGAACGTACTCACACCACTAGAAAATCTTCCGTCAGAAAAACTGTTCAATGCACTCGATATTTCTGCTAAAAGCTGGGCTCCAACGACAACCGTGACCAGTGACAAGCTGATGCAGTATATTCTCACACCCAGCATGTCCCCTGTTATTACTGGTATTGAGCTTGTTGGAGATCAAGAGAAAAGCGGTGAGACCAAAAATGTCCAGAGTATCGAACCCCCGGCTACTCTTCAATTTGCCGGTCTCAGCGTGTTTCAAAAAGACAAACTGATCGGTTGGCTGAATCAGGATAACTCCAAAGGCTACAACTATATTCGGGACAACGTGAAATCAACGATTGGCCCAACCAAATGTCCAAAAGGAGGTTATGTCACCCTGAAAACGTTGCGTACCTCCACCGACCACAAAGTCAAACTGGTTCGGGGCGAACCCCAAATCAGTCTGAAAGTCAACACCGTCTCCGTTATTGGTTCCGTAGATTGTGAGATGGAGATCGGTTCAATGGAGGCCATCAAGCAATTGGAGCAACTGGCACAGGATCGGATCGTTGAACTGATGAAAGGAACGGTGAGTCTCGTTCGCAGTAAATATAAAGTGGACATCTTCGGTTTTGGACAAGACATCTATCATAAATATCCGAAAATCTACAAAAGAGAAGAAAAGAACTGGGATAAGTACTTTCAAAATTTAGATGTCACATATGAAGCAAACGTACAGATCCGTCGTATAGGGACGTTGGATAATTCATTTAATAAAAAAGCCAAGGAGTGAGCACGCTTGCTGCTAACGATTGCAGTTGTCATTGTCGGGTGCCTGATGGGGGTGATTGATCTACCTAATTTATGGAAAAAGAAGGAATGGAAAGAAATCACCGTCTATTCCTGTTTACTGCTGACAAGCATCTTTTTTGGTGTTGTCGCGGTGAATCTATGGGAGTTTCCAAGCCCGCTATACATTATCATCTGGATTTACAAACCCGTGAATCAATTACTGGCCTATATTACAGGGAGTTAGCCAAAAGGGAGTTGACAACATGCTGGAACAAGGTCGCCTTGGCATTAGACAATTATGTATCTTGACCATTTTGATCATTGCCGGTGACATGATGATGATCTACCCCTCGGTTATCGCAACCTTTTCGGGGCAAAATGCTTGGCTTTATGCTTTTATCGGTGTTCCTCTTGGCATGGGGTTGATGTATCTTTTCGTCAAACTTGCAGACACGTATCCCAATGAAAATTTGATAGGCGTATTTCGCAAAATCCTTGGATTTTGGCCAGGTACGGTGTTAGCCCTGTTCTACCTGATGTATTTTATTTTTAGCTCTGCAGCACAATCACGGGTCGTTGGTGATTTCATGACCAGTCAGATTTTTTTGTATACGCCCATTCGGGTTGTGCTTCTTATTTTTGTAATCCCCATCGGTTGGGCTCTATATAACGGACTAGAGAATATTGGTCGAAGCAGTGAAATACTCGTACCTATTATTACTACTTTCATGTTTATTTTAGTGGTCTTTTTGTTGCCCGAGGTACAATTAAACCAACTTGTACCCTTTACGGACACCACCTTCAGCCAGTTTACGCATGGGATTGTGATCGGTTTTATCTATCCGGTTGGTGAAGCCCTTCCCATTCTGATGATCCTCCCCTATGCAAATCAAGAAGCCCATCGTACTCGTGATCTTATGATATCTGCCGGATTTGGCAATCTGCTCATGGCTATTCTGGTGACGATCTCCATGCTGGTTATGGGACTTTTTCTTACACAGCACACGATCTTTGGTTCATTTGTATTATCCCAAAAAATCAATATAGCCAACTTCTTTCAACGAATTGAAGTGCTCATGGCCTCGTCCTGGCTGATATCCACCTATTTTAAATCCACCGTTTATCTGTATGCCTTTGTTCTTGGTATCGCTGAACTTTTTCGCCTTAAGAGCTACCATTTTCTCATTCTGCCATGCGTACTGATTGTATATGCGCTATCTAACCTTGTGACACCCAATATCGTTTTTTTTAACACAACGGTCATTCCCTATTGGCTGGAGTGGGATTTAACGGTGAGTCTGATCTTACCTGTCCTGCTGTTAATCATTCATCAAATCAAGTCCAAATTATCATTTAATAAAGGCAGAACTTAAAGATAATCGAAGGAGGGTACAGATCATGCTCATCAAAGAGAGACTTACCGTGCGGCAATTTGCAGTCCTTGCCTTTATGGGCATGATTGGAGATATGATGCTAATCTACCCAACATTACTTACTTACTCTGGAAGACAGAATGCTTGGATCTGCTCGATCGTCTCCCAAGGTATCGGCATGTTGATCTTATGGCTTTCCTATAAGCTGCATGAAGCTTACCCCGGACTTACACTCATCGAGATCTGTTCCAAAGCACTTGGTAAATGGATAGGTGCAATTTTGGCTGCCGCATATCTGTTTTATTTTCTGATGGGTTCAGCTATATGTATCCGTGAAGTTGGAGATTTTATGACAACTCAGGTTTATCTCCATACTCCCATTCGGGCTATCATTCTTCTTTTTGTTATAGCCCTAGGTTGGTCCGTACTGAAAGGATTGGGCACGTTCGGTAAAATGGCAGAGATTCTGGCCCCCTTCGTTATGATCAGCTTGATTATCCTAATGCTTTGTTTGTTGCCCAAAATGGAAGTATCGAACATCCAGCCGTTCTTTGATACTCCCCTGTTTTCATTTATAAGCGGGAGTGTTCGAGGGGCTACAGCTTCATATGGAGAACTCATTATCATCACCATGATTTACCCCTATATTACTCACGGCGTGCATAAGCGGCGAGAGCTGTTATTAGCCGCATTACTTGCAGGAATCATGTTAACCCTCATTCTCCTTACCTCTCTACTTGTGCTTGGAGCTGAACTGACAGAGCATAATATTTATGTATCGTATATTCTTGCACAAAAGATTAACATTGGCGGCTTCGTTCAACGAATTGAAGCCATCTCTTCGACAGCTTGGCTCGTGTCTACCTACTTTAAAACTTCGCTATACACGTTTGGATTCATTCTTGGACTTGCACAACTGTGTCGTCTCAAATCTTACCAGCCGTTAATTCTGCCAACGATGCTCTTGTTATTCGGTATGGCTATTGTGATTTCGCCGGATGTCCTCTTCTACACCCTCGGCATCATGTACGCCTGGTTCGATTGGGATTTTACGGTCAGTATTGTCATTCCAGCTTTCCTACTACTGATTCACCTTATAAAAAGTCGATTTAAACAACGTAATAATGCAAGTACTCTTTCGCAGAAATAAACAGACTACATCTCAATGGGAGTCGTGTCCATAGATGTAGCCTGTTTATTATTTTTGACCATGCCCGCTTCGTGCATGGCTCGTTTTATTTTCACAAGATCGGAACCGATGGATTACAGCCCTTTTACCGTCTCCAATGCCTCTTCGATATGTCCCTTCACGCGCACCTTTGTCCATTGTTTAATCAGCTTGCCCTCTTCATCCAGCAGGAAGGTGGAACGCACAATGCCCATGTACTCCTTGCCGTACATCTTCTTCAGTTGCCATACGCCGAACTGCTCTGCAACCGTGTGCTCCTCATCCGATAACAAGATAAAAGGCAGTCCGTATTTGGCAATAAACTTGTCATGTTGCTTCATCGGATCAGTGCTGATCCCCAGGATGACTGTATTCAGCCCTTGAAAATCCTCATGTCGATCCCGAAAGTCACAGGCTTGTTGCGTACAAGACGAGGTCATATCTTTCGGATAGAAGTAAATCAGAACTCGCTTGCCACGAAAATCAGACAGCTTCACAGACTCACCTGTGCTTGATGGCAGTTCAAAATCCGGAACTTGTACACCTTCTGTTAAAGTCATTTTCATGTCCTCCTTGGAATTCAAGTTATATGATCCTTCAGATTTGCGTGAAGTAATCCTGTAAGCAGGGTCAAGACCCCGCTCCCCGATACCGCTTCACACCGAAGTTCCACAGGGTAAGGCCAATCGTTGCAAAGACCAGCCCCATGACCGGAGTGAGCAAAGCCATCCGATGCATCTCTGCTCGCTCTAGGAACAGCGCTGCCGGATAGATGCCAACAAAGGCAAACGGGATAATCCAGGTGAGCAGTACTTGAATGGCTCTGTTATAGATTGTTACCGGATAACGTCCATATCCTTGAATATTGTACATCAGCGGCAAAATACCTGTCGGCGCATCCGAGTAAAAGGATAGTGACGTCAATGTAGTATAGATACCCGCGTAGATTAGCACTGAACTTAGTGCCAATATAATCAATGCAGGGATGTGCCACCATTCCAGCACGAGCCCCATCTCTGCACCACTGAAGATCATAATGATTAACCCGATGAACGAACCTACGAGAGAGGGCGGGTCTACATTTTCCAGCAGAATCTGAAACAGGTTGTGTGCCGGTCTTGTCAGAATGCGATCCATCTCACCTTTGACAATGTAACGCTCGCTGAACCCCCACAGGTTGATAAAACAGCTAAAGATGCCGTATGGCACCATAAAGTACCCGTAAACAAATAATACTTCCGCCTCACTCCAACCGCCAAGGTTGTCGGTATGCCGGAAAACGACAAAGATAAAGATCAGATTGGTCGCCTGAAACAGCAGATCCGAGATAATCTCTACCCAGAAGTCGGCGCGGTACGTCAGACGTGTCTTCATGTAATTTTTCAGATATTCCCAGATTAGACCCATATAGTACATTCGCTTATCCCCCTTGCACGAACAGACGCTTGCGAGCCTGCCGCCAGATCAGCACCATGGGTATGAGAAGCAGGACAAACCAGAGCACCTGAATCCCGAGTACATTCCAGATGCCTGTGCCTTCCACTCTGCCAGTGAAAACCGAGCCGGGCAGATACGTGATCGCCTGAAACGGCAGCACCTTCATGATCGTGGACAACCAGTCCGGGTACAAACTGATTGGAATGATCAGGCCTGAAAAAAGATCGACTACCACACGTTTCATACGCATCATACCTTCGTTATTTTCCACAAAAAACGCCGCCAGTCCCGTAATGACATTAATCTGGGAATTAATGATGAAACTGAAAAACAGCATAACGAGAAAACCGATCCATGCCGAAGGCGCTGTTGGAAGCTCCACCGGGAACAGCAGGATGGCAATAATCATGCCCGGAATCATGAGCAACAAGAAGCGGAAAATACCTTCGCCAAGCCCCTGCATCATTTTGACCATCACATAGTTAATTGGCCTTATAAACTGAATCGCAATGGAGCCATCCCGAATGTCGGCGGCAATCTCCCGGTCCAGATTGTTAAAGTAAAACGCACGCGCCATCCAAGAGACAGCAACATACGTTGTCATCTGTGCTGCCGTAAAACCGCCAATCTCTCCGCTGCTTCCATAAATAGCTTGCCACGTAAAGTAATACACGCCAATATTCAGCGTATATATCAAAATGCCGGAATAATAATTCACTCGATACGCGAGCATCGTCAGAAAACGAATACGCATGAAATCGATAAATGCACTGTTCATCTTAGGTAGCACCTACCGCTTCTTTATCTGCCGACACAATCTCCGGGCGCTCAGCCGAACCGGACTGGTAGATACTACGTACAATCTCATCCGTGTTGGTCTCAATGATCTGAATATCCGTAATATCTGCCTGACCGACCACACGTGCCAGAACATCCGAAACGTTCAGTTCCAGCGGAATCCACACGGAGGCCGACAATTCGTTCTCCACGGTCCACCGCACAGGCATCGCCGCTGTCCATTCCTGCATCTGATTCATCGTATGACCTGTACCGAATTTGAACCGAACCTCACGCTCTGTGCCCCACTGGGACTTGAGATGATCCAGACCTCCATCATAGATGATACTTCCCGCATCTAACATGATGACTCGCGAACATAAGGCTTCGATATCCTGCAAGTCATGTGTCGTAAGCAGGATGGTTGTACCATGTTGCTCATTCATGTCTTTCAGGAACTCGCGGATTTCCGACTTTACCACGATATCCAGACCAATGGTCGGCTCATCCAGAAACACAATGCCTGGATTGTGCAGCAAGGCCGCCACCAGTTCACAGCGCATCCGCTGACCGAGACTAAGTTTGCGCACCGGGCGACTCAGCAACTCCTGTAATTGCAAACGCTCAACGAGCTCGTCCAGCCGTTTACGGAAGTCCTGCTCCCCAACACGATATACTTTGCGTAGGAGATGAAAAGATTCAATGACACCGATATCCCACCATAACTGGCTACGTTGTCCAAACACTACACCAATATTTTTGACAAACTTCTCCCGTTCCTGATACGGAACATACCCACCTACCGATAAATGCCCGGATGTAGGCACCAAAATGCCGGTCAACATCTTGATCGTTGTTGATTTGCCGGCACCGTTCTCTCCAATATATCCGCAGATTTCACCTTGCGGTATCTGAAATGAAATATCATTCACAGCCAATACTTCCTGGTATTGACGTTTGAACAGATCCTGAAACGCGCCCTTCAGCCCACCGCGGCTTTTCTGGACATTAAACGACTTTCGCAAATCTTTTACATCAATCGCCAGCATGTTTATACCTCACTTGGATTTTGTTGAAATTGCTTGTAGCCCAAAAAGAAATTATAATAGTAACAGTCAAAATTCAGCAAGCTTTAAAAAAAGTTCGAAGTGGCCTCCTCTGCCTTGAGGTCTGGAGGGAAGGCGAACGGAAAGCTTCGACTTATACGCAAACTCAACGCAACTTTACATGTACTGAAATCGTTTATTTTTTATCTCAAATACAAAGGAGCGCTAGCATGACCAGAAAGACGAAGAGAACCCTATGGATCTCTCTTGCCGCCTTCGTGTTAATTGTTGGAGGGGCAGTGGCCTACTATTTCGGTTCTATTCTTAATCAGTTGGATGGATTGCAGAAAAAAGGCGAGGATTCGCCATTTGCCAATATTGAAAATGTAGAGAAAGTGAAGACACCCGACCCTCCGAAATGGGAAGGTACCGAGACCGTGAACATATTGGTTATGGGTGTTGATGCCCGTGGTCTGAAAAAGGGTGAAGTGCCACGTTCCGACAGCATGATGGTGGTATCACTTGACCCGCTGACCAAAAAGATTAACCTGTTCTCCATTTTGCGTGACACGTACATTAACATTGATGGATATGGTAAGGATCGCATTAACACCGCGATTACCCACGGCCCGAACGTAGCGATGGAAGCCGCAAGTGACTTGCTCGGTATCCCTGTTCAATATTATGTGTATACCGATTTCCAGGGATTCATCAAACTGGTTGACGCGGTTGGCGGTGTAGACTTTGATGTCGAGAAGGACATGCATTATACAAGTAAAGCCGACAATAACGAGTATGATATTGATCTGAAAAAAGGCTACCAGCATCTCGACGGCAAAACAGCCTTGATGTATGTTCGTTTCCGTCATGATGCGATGTCTGACTTCGCCCGTTCGGAACGTCAGCGGGAGTTGCTCAAAGCCGTGACCGCAAAAATGCAATCCACGACAACCATTGCCAAACTGCCTTCCATCCTGGAAGAAGTCAGCCCATTTGTGGATACCAATCTTACCCTTTCCGACATGTGGAAACTGGGGGGACTTGGTTACCAAAGCAGTATGAATGGCAGTGAGCAGGTTCCACCAATGAACCTGTTGAAAGAGGAACGCACACCAGGCGGTGCACAAGTTTTGTCCGTAACCAGTGAAGAAAAACTGAAACAACATGTTCAGGACATCATTCATCCACCAGCACAGACAGAAGACCAAAAAGCCAAGGAAGACAAAACGGCTAGCGGTAATGATAAAAACACACAGCAACCGGCAGAGTAATTGAGCTCGTGATATGAAGCAGTATTTGTGCTTTTAGGCAAAGGTATCGATTTGAGCTTTTAGGTTTGAGCTAACTTGGTAAATAGTTGGATGGCTAAAACATCAATCTAATACAGCAGTAAAAGTCACCCTACACGGTTACTCGATAATAGTACTCGCAGCCTGTGACTATAAAATAAACCGTTTATACCATAGCGATGATCTCATTCATTCTCAGAAGGGCAGCCGACATGCTGCCCTTTCGCTATGCCTGTACGCCAAAGTATGCGAAAATAATCATAGCATGTCATTGTTTTGCCGGTTTAAACTATTGGAATCACGAAAGGAAGTTATCTCATGAATACACGTACGAACTCGGAGTTGTTATATACAGAAGCCCTGGAGCATATTGTAGGCGGTGTAAACAGCCCTTCTCGCTCATTCAAAGCGGTGGGCGGCGGGGCACCCGTTTTTATGAAAAAAGCGCAAGGTGCTCACTTCTGGGATGTTGACGACAACAAATATATCGATTACCTCGCGGCATACGGTCCAATTGTGACTGGACATGCCCACCCTCATATTACGAAAGCCATTACGGAAGCTGCTGCGAATGGTGTTCTGTACGGTACGCCGACGGAGCTTGAGATCAAGCTTGCCAAAATGCTCAAAGAAGCGATCCCTTCCATGGACAAGGTTCGCTTTGTGAACTCCGGTACAGAGGCCGTGATGACGACGATTCGCGTCGCTCGGGCATATACGAAACGAAATAAAATCGTGAAGTTTGCCGGATGTTATCATGGTCACTCCGATCTCGTACTGGTCGCTGCAGGCTCAGGCCCGTCTACGCTTGGCATTCCCGACAGTGCAGGTATTCCGACCAGTATTGCTCATGAAGTCATTACCGTTCCATACAACGACCTGGATGGTCTGAAGGAAGCGCTCGAACGTTGGGGTGACGATGTAGCCGCGGTTATGGTAGAGCCGATCGTTGGTAACTTCGGTATGGTTATGCCAGAGCCAGGCTTCCTGGAAGGTCTCTGTGCAATGACACGCGCGAACGGTTCACTTGTTATTTATGACGAGGTTATTACCGCTTTCCGTTTCCACTACGGTTCCACTCAGACGTATGCCGGATTGGACAATCATGCGGAGATTGAACCTGACCTTACTGCACTTGGGAAAATCATTGGCGGCGGCTTGCCGATCGGTGCCTACGGCGGACGTAAACATGTCATGGAGCAGGTTGCTCCACTCGGCCCGGCCTATCAGGCCGGAACGATGGCAGGCAATCCGGCATCAATCTCGGCGGGTATCGCTTGTCTTGAAGTCCTGCAAGGTGCTGGCGTATATGAAGAAATGGAACGTCTCGCCATCGATCTGACTACTGGCTTGCAAGCTTCCGCGGACCGTCATGGCATTGATCTGACGATCAACCGCATTCGTGGCGCGTTCTCCACGCATTTCTGCAATCATCCGGTGACGAATTATGATCATGCACAAGACACGGACGGCGAACGCTTCGCGTCCTTCTTCCGCCACATGTTAAACCGTGGCATCAATCTGGCTCCTTCGAAGTATGAAGCTTGGTTCCTGACCACCGCTCATACGGACGAAGACATTGCTGTCACGCTCGAAGCGGCTGAAGCTTCTTTTAAAGCAATGGCACAGGAGTAAGAGTTGGAGCCATCAGGCAGCCTACAGAGTAAGCGTTGAGCTCTGGAAATAGTACATTGGGTAAAGCGCAGAGTGATGGAGTAGTACATCAGGAAGCGTAAAAGTACATGGTGTAGTACTGTCGGTTTGAGTATAGCGTATGCGTATATTACTGGGTAGTTCATGGCATTAATGCTGAGCCTTCGAGTAGCGGATAGAGTATCGGTAGGACTGAGAAATGGCGAAAAGAGTAGCGACAAAGAAACGAAGCCTAGCCCTTTAGGCTAGGCTTTTTTTATGCTGGAAACTGGAAAAGGTGTCAATCTGGATACACACCTCGCCGCTGATCAACCAAACATAACCGCTTTAATTCGCACTTGGTTCACAGTCGGCTAACACTCTCACTCTAACTTTGACTCGCACGTTGAATTGCTAATCGGTCAGCACTCTCGCTATTCAACCTGGTGGGCATACTATTCACCATATCATGCCCCTCCATGCTGCCGAAATTTCTAACGATCACAGGAAACCTTATTTCCCGCTTTTTGATCAGTTTTGAAATCTAACGATCACAGGAGACGTTATTTTGCAAAATGGAGCCAAATTCCCCCCTCAAAGGGCCATTTTGGACGAAATAGCGTCGCTGGGGATCGTTAGAATATACCTAGGCTGAAAACTGCCCAAATAAGGCTTCTCAGGATCGTTAGAATTTTCCATTCCTAGAATACGGGATAATGCAAGGCTGCAATCTCGTTTGATTCCGCAAATACCTCGCCTTTACTTCATCATCCCAATAATGTTTTGGAGATGACTTCATCTCAGGTGCGATGATAGCCCCCACATTAATACTCACCTTTCGCAATATATAATTTAAAAATTCAAGATAGATCAGCCCATTAAAGGCTGGTCTATCTTCACGTTGTCGATCTGATCTGCAGCTTCATAATCTCCTCCCGGATGATCTGCATCCCCTCTGCAATACGCTGTTTCGGAACATTAGAGATGTTCAGTCGCAACATCTGATCTGTAAATGCGCGGTACGTCCCTTCGGGATAATATCGCTCTGTTGTATCCGCAATAATTCCGCGGTTCTGTAAACGGGACAGCAAGGTACGGACAGGTATATTCCCTGGCAAAGGGAGGGCGGTATGTTCTCCGCCAGTTCGTGGCGCAATACGAAATGGTTCGAAATCGGAATAAGCCTCCAGCTGTTCTTGCACAACTTCCATCCGCGCGGCATAGCGGCTACGAATGATTTTGCGATGGTGGGCAAACATTCCGCTATGAATGTACACCTCAAGCGCAGCTTGAGATAACAGTGAGGTGTCGATATCCAGCATTCTTTTCATTGAACCGAAAGAGGCGATCAAGGCCACAGGCGTTACGGCTACACCCATACGAAGTCCAGGGAACAGAATCTTGGAATAACTTTTCAGATAAATAACGCGGTCATGTGTATCATAAGCCCATAAAGGATCTTGTCTCGCGTTGTCCTCCAAATCGGCCAGATAGTCGTCTTCGACCAGATAAACATCATATCGCTGTGCTAACCGAAGAAGTCTCTTCTTTTCCGCCGCCTTCATGGAAGTCCCGATCGGATTGTGGAACCGTGGGATCACATAGAAAAACTTGATATCCCCCTCCGCAAACTGGCGTTCGAGCGAATCCCAGTCCAGTCCTTCGTCAAACGTTCTTCGTACACCAGCAATCGGCACGTTCAAGCTCTTCAACAAGGTAGGCATGTTGTGATATGTAGGCAGTTCCACCATGACTTTGGTTCTTCCACCGGGAAAGGGCATCAAGGCCAGCGCCGCAAGCGCCTGCTGCACACCCGATGTGATGAAAAACTGTTCCGCTCGTGCAAATATCTGATAATCCGCAAACTGTTTCTGTAATAGCTCAATCAGCGAGGGCAATCCTTGCTGCGTACCATATAAAAAAAGCTCGTCTTGCTTCTGTTTCATCGCGAGCTCCACACAATGCCGAAAATCGGCATAAGGAAATACCCTTGGATCTGGAGCCGCAGACGCAAAATCCAGCGGCTCTTGCCAATCCATATCCTGTATACCTAAGCCGTTCTGAACGGCATAATAACCGGATTGGGGCACGGCGTACACCAAATGTCGCTGTTCCAACCATTCATACGCACGAATCGCTGTACTCACACTGCATTGATATTGCTCCGCAACACGGCGAACCGCTGGCAACCTTATTCCTTTGTCATCCCACTGGTGGCTTCCCTGCTGAACCATTTGCTCCTGTATCCACTGTTGCAATGCATGAGCGATTACCTCATATTTTTTCACCTTTCCACCCCTTATCTACAAAACTGTACCGGTACAATCGCTTGTTTTCCGTATTGTAGCACAGCGGATGTAGAAGTATATTAAATAAGGCTAATATATTCCATCGCTTGATAGGTAACAGTAAATCTAGTTCATATCGCATTACTGGAGGTAAATGGAATGAATACTACACATAACCGAACCTATGCTTATATTGCATCTGTTGTATATGCTGCCATTATCGGACTATCTTTTTTATTTGTGAAAATGACCGTCACCATTGCTCATCCCTTAGATGTGCTTGCACATCGTTTCGCTCTGTCACTCATTGTGGTCAGCATTCCTGTGCTATTCGGCTGGATTAAAATCAATCTCCATTGGGCTGACCTGTGGCGAATCATTCCGCTTGGACTGCTCTCGCCCGTACTCTTCTTTGCCTTTCAAGCCTTCGGACTGGTAACCTCCAATTCTTCGGAAGCGGGAATTATTCAGGCGATGGTGCCTGTGTTCACCCTTGTTCTGGCCTCGGTCTTTCTGAAGGAACGTACATCTATTGTGCAAAAAATGTCTCTGCTCCTTTCTGTCGCTGGCGTCATCTTTATCTTTGCCATGAAAGGTAGCGGCATGTCGATGAGTAATATGCAAGGCATTGTGCTACTGGTTCTATCAGCCATCAGTTTTGCAGGATACGGGGTACTGGCCAGACCACTTACTCGGCAATATAAACCGCTGGAACTGACCTGGGTGACCTTAATGGTAGGGTGTATTGTGTTTAATGCGATTGCATTAATACGTCATGCATTCACAGGCTCAATGGCTGATTATGTTCAGCCGCTTGGAGATCTATCCTACTTGGGCGCACTCGCTTATCTGGCTATCTTATCTACCATGGTATCCACCCTGCTGTCCAGCTACGCCCTGACTCATCTGGAGGCTTCACGTGTCAGTGTGTTCAGTAATCTGTCTACACTCATCTCCATCGCTGGGGGTGCTCTGATTCTACATGAACCTGTCCGGAGTTATCACTATGTAGGTGCAATCCTGATCATTATCGGTGTACTTGGCACCAACATGAGTGGTCGCAAACGTACGTTGGTCAGTCATGCTAAAGCATGATATCCGTCAAGCCAGAAATACCGCAAAAGGTACGATGATTAACGTACCTGAGGCGATGATCCTGTATGAAGCTTCCCAAACACGTTAACACTGCTGAGGATACTCTACTCTGAAAAGGAGTTCCTCCGCATGAAGCGTACACAACCTTCGTTCTTGCAAGCCATGATGTTAATCATGTTATCTGTAGGCCTCATCAGCCATGTATTAATTATACCCGCCCTTCTGAGTGCGGCCAAAAGGGACTCATGGATCTCAGTTTTGCTATCTACCGGCCCACTCGTGATCTTTGTACTGATGCTGGCCTACGTGTCACGCTTTCTACAACATCAGACTCTACATGATTGGCTGTCTTCCCATCTTGGTAAACCCGTAGGTTTTCTGTTGCGGGTGGGAAACAGTCTCTTTTTTCTATGCGTCATCTACTTTACGTTACGTGATACCACGACTTGGGCCAAAACGAACTATCTGACCGAAACACCTGTGATCGCAACAACAATCGCACTTATGGCTTTGTGCGGATATGCTGCCTATAAGGGTATGCGTTCGCTCGCCTTCACAGCAGGACTGATTCTGCCATTAGTTGTGTTGCTCGGCTTCTACGTCGCCATTGTCAATTCCCAGTATAAAGATTACAACCGTCTTCTGCCTGTGCTGGAGCATGGATGGTCACCTGTATTTCAGGGCATGATTTACAGTCTCGCAGGCATGTTTGAACTGCTTTTCCTCTGGTACATTCAGCCTCATCTCTCCAAACGTATCAAGCTATGGCAGTATCTAATGCTTGCATTGATCATGGTTGGTTTAACGACAGGTCCGCTCATTGGAGCGATCGTAGAATTTGACCCTTATGAAGCAGCCAAAATGAGATACCCTGCTTTTGAAGAATGGCGCATTGCCTCCCTGGGCAAATATATTGCGCAGACCGATTTCTTTTCCATCTATCAGTGGCTCGCAGGTTCATTCACCCGGATTAGTCTGGCCATGTATATTGTGATAGAAATATGGAATATTAAGACCACTTCCAGAAGGATGGTTACTTGTGCGTCTTTGGCTACATTTTTTATTCTATCCATGCTGTACCCTCTGGACGATATTACTTTCACGAAGATTCTGGTTGATTACATCTTTCCATATAATCTCGTGTATCTGAGCGGATTTGCGGTTCTGGCAACAATCGTTGCCTTCATCCATTCACGCCAGCAGAGGAGGAAACAACACCATGGAGAAGGAGAAACACCCGATTGACACAACATCCTACGAGAACCTGCTTGCCTCCCTGAGAAAAAACTTTGAATCCTGTGCGGATGTGGTTATCCAGACGTTTTCTGCCCAAGATGAGACCGTTCGTTCTGTCATTCTGCTCTATTGCGACGGGCTGGTGGACAGTAAACAAATCAATCAGTTCATCATTCCACGGTTAGAAAAACATACATTGATTATGGAAGAGGCTGTACCCAAGGAGCTTGGGCTAACCCTGAAACCCATAGATGACATTTCCGATCTCCAAAACATAAACATGCTCCTGTTTAGCGGGCAGCTTCTACTTATTTTTGAAAATGGTGTACAGGCTTGCAGTCTGGATATTGCCAATATTCCGGGACGCACACCAGAAGAGTCTGCCATCGAGACGTCTGTAAAAGGACCGCGCGATGGTTTCACCGAAGAGCTATCCACCAACATCGCCTTGGTTCGCAAACGATTGAAAACGTCATCCATGTGTTATGAGAAAATTATAAAAGGGGACCGCACACAGACAACGATCGGCCTCTTATATGTCAGAGATATTATTAACCCCGAAATTCTAGAGACTGCTCGTAGCAATCTAAATCAGATTAACGTCGACGGAATCATGGGCACGTCCATCATGGAACGCGCGGTCATGGGAGGCGTGAGAAGCATCTTTCCGCTCACGGATAATTCTGAACGTCCGGACTATGTCGCAGACTCTTTAATTAACGGACGCTTTGCTGTGCTCACGGATGGGTCACCTGTAGCCGTCATCGCACCGACAACACTGTTCAATCAGTTAAAATCACCTGAAGACGAGAGCACTCCCTTTTTCATCGTGACCTTTGAACGGATATTACGAATTGCCGGGCTGCTCATTGCCTGTTTTTTTCCGGCCTTCTACATCGGTCTGACCAGCTTTAATCTGGAGCAGATTCCACTGCCCCTGCTCGCAACGATCGCAGGAACGCGGATGGGATTGCCCATGCCGGTTACGCTTGAAGCTTTCCTAATGATCTTTATGTTTGAACTGTTCAATGAGGCTGGAAGAAGGCTACCGCGTGCGTTGGGACAGACCGTCAGCGTAGTCGGCGGCTTAATTATCGGGGATGCGGCCATTCGTGCCGGGATTACATCTCCCACTATAATTGTCACGGTAGCAATCTCCGTCATCTCCAGCTACATTCTGGTGAATACGGTTCTGGGGGGAGCCACATCCCAGGTTCGCATCGGAATGTTAATTGCTTCTTCGATCTTGGGGTTATTCGGATTTATGGTTGCTCTGTTTGCCTTGTTAGTTCATCTCGTATCTCTGGAGTGTTACGGCGTATCCTACCTCTCCCCTGTATCACCTTACATTCCGGGAGATTTCACACAGGCCGTATCCATGCCACCTTCCATGACACGCACCAAACGCCCAGCTGTGTTACGCACACAGGATTCTACCCGCCATAAGGACAAACCTTGATGAGATGGACTTGCGTAAGTAGCATCGTTGCGGTTTGTGTCATGCTGCTGACAGGATGCTGGGATTCCAAGGAAGTGCAAAGCATTAACTTTATTACAGCCATTGGCATCGATTATGCGGATAATCAATATACGACATACGCCCAGTTAATCGATTTTTCCAGCATTGCAAAGCAGGAAGGGCCGACACCAAGAGAAGGTAGTCAAATATGGATCGGAAAAGGTACCGGTACAACGTTAAGTATGGCAATCAACAATCTGTATGAGACATCGCAGCAGCAAACGTTGTGGACTCATGTGAAAGCAATTGTGCTATCCAAAAATGCGTTGGAAGGGCGACTGGAGGATGTTTTTAACACGTTACTTCATTCCGGGCAACTGCGATATACACCATGGATCTATGCGACAGAACAAGATCTGTCCACTTTGCTCTCTCCCTCCGCGATCCTGAACCAGTCGGCTCAAACGATTGAGTTGTTCGAACCGATGAGACTGTACAGGCAGCATTCCGGGTATGAGCCCATTCGCCTGCATCAGTTACTTGATAGTCTGAGAGAACCTGCATCTGTGGTGTTGCTGCCTTCCGTTTCCACTAAAAATCAGACGTGGCATAACGGCGAAGAGACCCCGCCGCTGATTCGAATGGATGGATTTTACGTCGTGAGCAATGGAAAAAGTCAGGGGAAAGTCTCTGGTGCCGAAGCAGACGGCGCCCGTTACGTGAATTATGACCATGTGTACCAATATCCGCTGTATGTTTATGGGAAGCATGGCAATACTCCTGACCTTACATTGACTCTTCACAAACCCAAAACGCGTATAAAGGCGAAAAAAAGTGCTAGCGGTATCACCTTTGATCTGTTCACTTCAGTGAAAGGTTCGATTGCTGAGGATCATGGCTCTTTTCGTTCTCCCCGTGTAATGGAGCAAGAGGCAAGCAAGCAGATGGAAGCTCAAATACGAAGCTCATTTGCCACAACCAAAGCGCGGAATGTAGATTCATTCGGTCTTGTAGAGCATCTCTACCGGCATCATCCCGATTGGTGGAGAGCTGAGGTTGCCCAGCGGGCAGAACCCCTTGCTCGTATTCGCCTCGGCAAAGTTGAGGTCGACGTGAAGATTCTGAATGCCAGTACGTATAAATATGGGGAGTAAACCGAAGAGTAAAGACCTGTAATCCGGCATCAAACCAGGTGCAGATTACAGGTCTTTCTGTGCTTGGTCAGTGCTTGTTAGCTTGGCAAGATGATTAAGGCACCGTACAATATTCATTTATTTTTTGTTGGCTTACTTCGTTTATGCCAAAGGGTACGCCATGACACTCATTAAGGCCAGTTCCGGCTGGGTTGTATCCAGGCGGCTGTACTGAATGATGACGGGTACATTACTTGAAACCGTGATGGCATATGGTACACCGGAAGGGATGCTTTCTTCCCCGGCACGTAGCGATGCGGTACGGATATGTTTTGTTCTTCTAGCCGGGACTTCCGCTTGCATATGTTCCAGCGGATCGCGGTCTTCAAAGTAAATTGTAATCTCCAGCGTTGCATCCTCACCTCCCGTGTTTAACACACAGATGCTCTCATGACTCTCCAGTGCACCTGAGCTATCCGGCGGGATGTACCCATCCGGGATAACCCAGTACGTATGACCGTGGGATGAGGATTTCGGAAGGCTTGATTGATCTGGCATGATTCTCCTCCTTTTTGCGATACGCCCTGAAAATTAAAACCTTCGGTGGCTCGCTGGCGGACGCTCGGTGGGCGGATCGGGCTTTGGGCAGCTGTTGGTCCGGGATTTCTTCTATTCCCCTCCAAGGGGGAAAGCCCGTGCCAAACGCGGGCGCTTTGCTCCCTTTTCCCGATTCCGCCCACCTCTCTGCCTTGCTCACCCTCCACTGCTTTTAAAAGGCATGGCCTTCGCTTCGTTGGGCCATTTTTTTGAGCTCGTTGCTTCGCTCGACTCGCGTTTATTAAAATATCGGGTGGCTCGCGGGCGGACGCTCGGTGGACGGATCGGGCTTTGGGCCACTCATTGGTCCGGGATTTGTTCTATTCCCCTCCAAGGGGGAAATCCCGTGCCAAACGCGGGCGCTTCGCTCCCTTTTCCCGATTCCGCCCCCCTCGCTGCCTCGCTCACCCTCCACTGCTTTTAAAGAGCATGGCCTTCGCTTTGCTGGGCCATTTTTTGTCGCTCGTTGCTTCGCTGAACTCGCGTTTTATCTTTTAACTGTTGCAGTTCAAGTTAACTCTCAGACGCACAGGACTTAAAATCCTGCGGTATCAAATCACAGCAACTTAAAAATCAGAGCCTCACCAAAACAGTTAGTTCCTTACTCGCTACATTTGCTCTTATCTGAGGTACATCTGCAATGGTTGCAAATGCATCTCGCGGATAGCTTCAGCCACCTGCTCTGCCAAGCGGCGTGCGCCTCGCTCCTGAAAATGTGTATTATCTTCCATCCCTGTTGGGAAGTTGATATATTCGCCAGGCAACACCCACATAAAATCATCTTTGGTTCCTTCTTCACCCGCCTGCTCAAACATCAGGCGGCTGCGTTCGGCCAGATCGATTAGCGGCACTTCTTCATCTGCCGCAAGTTCACGCACGGCAGTGATATAATCGCCGTGTGTATCGGTCAATGTGCCGTCTTTCGCAAAGTATCGGCGATGCACTGGTGTGATCAGCACCGGACGCGCCTCAGCCTCGCGTGCGGCATCAATATATTTTTTCAAATACTGCTTATAAGTGGTAAAAGGATCTGTCCCCCGTTCCGGGTCAGGCTTCTCGTCGTTATGTCCAAATTGAATAAATAGAAAGTCATCGGGCTTTATTTGCTCCCTAATTGCATCCAAGCGGCCTTCATGAATAAAACTACGGGAACTCCGCCCTGACTGTGCATGGTTATCCACGGCAACGTCATGTTTGAACTGTGCAGGCAGTAGTTGTCCCCAGCCGCAATACGGGTATCCGCTCTCTGGCTGATCTGTTACCGTTGAATCCCCCGCGAGAAACACGGTCATCGTTTGATTGGCCAGCGTTATTTCCATTGCATTGATCCGAGGTGCAGGTCCCGAGAAGGTCAGGCGAAGCTTTCCCCCGCGAACAACAACGGCAAACCGCATTTCTGCGCATTGCCCAGCCACCGTGCGAATCGTGGGTAACATCAGCCGACCTTCTCCTGCTTTGACACGCGTGATTGTATCCGCAAGCGGATCTCCGGCAATCAGTAACACCTGATACGTCCCGTCGGGCACATCGACGACAAACGATGCCTTAAGCGGGATGCAAAAGCTGGAACGCAAGCGGGCAGACATTGTTGCCTTCCCCTGCGGTGGATAATCCCCTTTTGAAGAAGGTAACCTAGCTTCCTGCTCTTCAACCCGTTGCTTTTCATACACCAGCGAACCGGGTTCAAATCCGAATCCTTGGCTCTCATCGTATATCGTTGTAGACGAAACAGCCACATAGCCATCTGCTTTTCTTACATTCGTATGGATGCCTTCTCTGCAAGCTTCCTTATCGGACTTCCTCATGCTTAACGTGGATTCCGATACGATTTCTGATCTACCATCAGATTGAGCTGTGATCGGGCCAAAACTAAACTTCCACGAGGACCTCTTTTGTTCTACTTGTTCTACTTTTTCTGCATGTTCTGCGTTTTCCAAGTCTGCTGCATCCACTAATTTTCTCCTCCATGTATTATTGGTTTGATGCGCTCGCCTCGTTACCCCTTCAAACCACTCGTACTCATACCTTGCACAATCTGCTTCTGGAAGATGAAGAATACAGCCACAACCGGCACCAGACTGACAATCGACATCGCGAACATCGCCCCCCAGTTGGAGGCAGATTCACTATCGAGGAACATTTTGAGCGCCATGGATACGGTGTACTTGTCAGGCGAATTCAGATACAGCACCGGCCCGAGCAAGTCTTCCCATCTCCAGTAAAAGGAGAAGATTGCCGCTGTTGCCAGCGAAGATTTGATCAGGGGCATGATAATCTGAATATACAGCCTGAATTTGTTACAGCCATCAATCGTTGCGGCCTCATCCAGCTCTTTCGGAATCGTGCGAATAAACTGAACCATCAGGAAGATGAAAAACGGCATTCCGAAAAATGTAGGTACAACAATCGGCAGAATCGTGTTCAGCCAGCCCAGCTTGGTAAAAATGATATACTGCGGAACCAGTACGACGTCGTGCGGCAACATCAGCGTAAGCATCATCAGAGAGAACCAGAAGGTACGTCCTTTGAAATTCAGTCTGGCAAAACCAAACGCGATCAGGGACGAGGAAAGCACTGCCCCAATCGTAGAGATTACCACTATGATCAGTGAATTGGTGATGTAATCCATAAACGGCCTTCCAGCTGTTCCTTTCCAGCCATCCACATAGTTGGACCAGATCCATTCGGTCGGAAACAGGCTTTCTGCCGTTACAAAAATCGTACGGCTCTCCTTGAAAGAACTGAACAGCATCCACAGTACCGGGTAGAGCATCAGGAGGGCAAGTGCGGCAACGAACAGATGATAGATTGGCCATTTTACATTTCTCCACACCATGATTACTTCCCTCCTTCGGATTCATAAAATACCCAAAACTTGGATGTCAGGAACACAGCCGCTGTAAGCACACCAATCATGATCAACATGACCCAAGCCATCGCAGAAGCATAACCCATGTTGTTAAACATAAATGCCTGGCGAAACAGATATAACGAATAGAGCATCGTTCCGTCCATCGGGCCGCCCTCTCCTTTGGAGATGATGTACGCAGGCACGAAGGTCATAAATGCACCGATCGTCTGCATGATCAGATTGAACAGCACGATTGGACTGAGCAATGGCAACGTAATGCTGAAAAACTTCCGAACAGGATTCGCACCATCCACCCCTGCGGCCTCATACATCTCGGGAGAGATGTTTTTGAGTCCTGCCAGGAAGATCAGCATCGATGAACCGAACTGCCATACGGACAGGGAGATCAGCATCACAAGCGCCGCATCCGGGTCACCGAACCAACTGATCGGCCCAATGCCGATGGCGGTCATCGCACTGTTAATGACACCTTCGTTACTGAACAGGTTACGCCACATAATAGATACGGCCACGCTACCGCCGATGATGGAAGGCAGATAGTACAATGTACGATACGTTCCCACCATACGAGAGCCCGTGTTCAGAATCATTGCGACAAAGAGGGCAAAGATCAGCCTTAACGGCACCCCGATGAATACATATAAAAACGTAACCTTAACCGAATTCCAGTATTTCGGATCATCAAAAAACATCTTGGTATAGTTGTCCATCCCGATCCATTTGGGAGAGGTGAACAGGTTGTAACTCGTAAACGACATGTAGAGAGAAACGAACATCGGGATGAGCGTAAATCCAAGAAAACCAATAATAAATGGGCTGATAAAAGCATATCCCGTCAAGTTTCTGCGCAATGAAGAATACTGCCTCAAGTGGAACGTACCTCCTTCATGGATCAGCTTGCTACCGTCTTCATGTTGCAGACAGGACGGGGAAAGGCCCTCGCCTTCAGCGAGCAGCCCGGTTCCCGTCCATCCCTGCAAGCGGGACGAGCAAGCCATCATTCAATTGTTATTTGTTGTTGGCAAGCACGGATTCTGCATTTTTGCGGAAGGTCTGTGCTGCCTGTTCGGCTGTAATTTTGCCAAAGTTCAGCTCTTCCACTACATCCGCCAAGGAGGAGATTACCTCAGGTGATCCAACCGGTGGTGGTGGGCTCATTGGAGAAGCTTTCGGCTCCATCGATGCCACGAATTCAAATACCTGTTTCGTTGCATCGCTCAGTTCAGGAGCAATAGCCTCTTTGATTTTTCCGGAGATCGGCACACCGCGCTCCCCTTTGATCAGTTTGTTCGCTTCTTCGTCATTCACCCAGAAGTCAATGAACTTCGCTGCTTCTTCCTTCACCTTGGAGTTGGACGTTACACCCCAGTACATACTTGGTTGCATATAAAGTCCTTTTTCCATATCCGGTCCCGGCATTGGTGCAAAGGCAAGCGGACGGTTAGCTACCTGTTGCAGAGCAACGAACTGGTTCGACCATTGCCATACCCCGACGCCTTTTTCTTTGACCAGATCCGACTCTTCAATGATGCCTTTCGTCTGGTTAGCTACATCCGGTGATGGTGCTGCCTTCTGCTCGATCATGCGTTGCATTAATCCGAAGAACTCTACGAACAGAGCATCGTCATCATATCCAAGCCCGGTTCCTTCCGGGTTGTAGAGCGATTTGCCTTTGGTACGCAGGAAATAGTGGAAGAAGATATCCGGAGCTACACCGCCATCCAGATACAGGCCCTTCTCTGCTGCTTGTTTACCAAGCGCTTCGTAAGATTCCCATGTCAGATTTTCAGGCATGGCATCTACGCCAGCTTTCTTGAGCAACGCAGGGTCATATTGGAACCCTAGTACGTTAACCCCGGCAGGTACACCATATTGCTTGCCGTTAATTACACCTGTGCTGATGACATTCTCAGCCACATCATCCACCTTGATCTGATTGCCCAGATACGGTGCGAGATCTTCAAGCTGACCGTTCTGTGCATATTGGCTGATATAGGAAATATCCATCTGAATAATGTCAGGCAGCTGGTTGGCTGCGGCTTGCGGGGCGAGCTTTTTCCAGTAGTCGTCAAAAGAAGCATATTCCACATCAATTTTGACGTTTGGATTTTTCGTTTTATACAGGTCGATGACCTTCTGTGTATATTCATGCCGTGTATCCGAGCCCCACCATGCGATACGCAGATTTACCGAATCACCCTTGCTCCCGGACCCCTGTTCGCTGCCTCCACCTGAGCTACACGCTGCTGTAAACACAAGTAACGCAGCCATCATCAGGAATATTGCCTTTTTCACCATGCCAATCTCCCCTTTTTATGCTGATATGGTATTGTGAACGGGTTATCTCCATCTTGTTAACGATATACTGATAACGCTTTCACAAACTTGATATTGTCATTTTCGCAAAAGTACGATCCAAGTTGAATACACAAAACCGTCTTGTTGGTTCAAAAAACAGAGGAGGACATCCCTGACGCTCCAAGCGCCGGTTATCCTCCTCTTGAGATATGGTATGACCTCGCATTATCATAGCTTTGCCATTTCTAATCCCCTGTTAGATGCCGAATCTGCGGTATTCCGTAGGTGTCATGCCGGTCCATTTTTTGAATACCTGACTGAAATATTGCGAGTTACCTCCAAAACCGAACAATTCGGCCAGCTCAAACACCTTCACATCCCCGCCTCTGCGGATATGTTCACACGCCCGTTCGATGCGAAGACGATTAACGTAATTGGAGAAATTTTCGCCGGTGACTTTTTTGAAAATTTTGCCGAGATAGTCTGGATTCATATATAACATTTGATGTGCTACTCCACTCAGGGAAAGGTCAGCCTCACCATAGTGACGGTCCACGATGTCCATCATTTTCTCCACTGCCGATGATTGACGACTGATGTAATTTTTATAATAACCAGCAGTTAAACGGGTAGCACTGTCTGCTACAAATGTATTTAAATCAGCTAGCGTATCCATATGCGTCAGTTCCGCCATCCGCTGCGTGAAATCGGTTGCCTCCTCTGGCGGGCAGACTTGAATCATGGCAGAGTATAACTGCACAACATAAGCACGTGTCACCTCAATATCCAGCTTTTGGTCTGCCAGTTGCTCGAACAGACGATGTACCTCGGCCGCAGCCTCCTCCGTATTCCCCGATTTAATTAACTGGCACAGTTGCTCGGCATCCTGCTCCACATTCACACCGTCACACTCCCCTGCCAGCACCACATCATTCTTGGTTATAAGTTTGCCCTCTCCAATGAAAAAGCGATGATTCAAGTACTGCATCACCTCGCGGAACAACCGCCGGGACTGGGTCATATGATCCGCTTCGCTGAGCGCAGCCGTCAGCTCTAATCTGTATAGACGGGTAAACGTCTGGCGAACCGCTTCAATCCGCTCCTGCAACATATGCACATCTGCTGGTTCTGCTAGTACAATCAAGAGCTTGCCTTCAATCGTTGTGCTTAACAGTACACCCGGAAGCAGGTCAGCCGCTATATTTTTAATCGCAAATAAATGGCTGTAATCATGCTCATCCACAATCCGAAGCAACAGTAAACGGACGCTATTCTGTTGAAGCTCCATATTAAACAGATCCTGATAATACGCCAAATCCCCAGGTCCATACGTACGATTGGTCATGAACTCCAGCAGAAACTGTTCCTTCACATGGGGAAGTACTCGCTGCAGACGCTGCTTGATCTCTCCTGCAACATGTTCTTTCACCTGCGCATCCTGACGCTCCTGCAAGAGTTCAACCAGGGCATCATGAATCTGATTCTCGTTACAGGGTTTCAGCAGATAGTGCTTAACCCCATATTGCATCGCCTTGCGAGCATATTCAAACTCCTTGTAGCCGGACAACATGATAAATCTTACCGCGGGATAAGCCTCGGACGCCTTCTCGATCAGCCCCAGTCCATCCAAACCCGGCATGGAAATGTCAGTAATGATGATATCGGGTTTGACGCTTTCGATTTTGCCCAGTGCTTCTACTCCATTTCTGGCCGTATCTACAAGCTCTGTCCCTGCAGCTGCCCAGTCAACCACCTGAGAAATCCCCTCCAGTATGACACGTTCATCATCTACGAGCATCACTTTGTACATCGTCATCGTCCTCTCTGATCCAAGGTATGCTGATCGATACTACAGTTCCTGATCCAGGCTTGCTATTTATGCTCATGGTGCCTTCATCGCCAAAGGTCAACCTTAGACGTTCCTGAATATTCGTAAGCCCTATGCCCTGTCCTCTGGTCTGAATCTGACCTTCCTGTAAACGTTCCATAAATTCGGAGGTCATGCCCGGCCCGTTATCCTCCACCTCGATCCGAATATACTCCCCTTCTGCTCTGGCACGGATTCGAATCTGGCAAGGTTCGATGCTTGGTTCAAGTGCATAGTGAATGGCATTCTCTACAAGCGGCTGTAATGTTAACTTGGGAATTCGAGCTGTTCCGACCTCAGGCGAAATATGCATGTCAAAATCAAGTCTTTCCTCGAACCGGGTACGCTGAATAGTAACGTAGCTACGCACGATGTCCAGCTCCCGTTCTAGCGTAATCCACTTCTCGGACATATTGACCGAGCTACGTAGCAGGAAGCCAAGCGCTTCGACCATCTCGGAGATTTGATGCTGTTTCTGCACTTTGGCAAGCCAGTTAATGGATTCAAGCGTGTTATATAAAAAGTGTGGATTGATCTGTGCTTGAAGCGCTTTCAACTCTGTTTCACGAATGACGAGTTGCTTCGCATAATTCTCATCAATCAGCTCTCGAATCCGCTGTAACATCATCTTGAACGTTCGATGTAACAGTCCGACTTCATTTTGCGGAGATAAGGGAATGTTGCCAAGGGCTGCTTCCTCCAGTTTATCCAGATCCCCTTTTTCAATATTACGCATTTTCTTGATTAATTGAGCAATCGGATGGGTGATGCTGCGAGAGAATTTAGCTCCAATCACAAGGGCCACCAGAAAGATCATAATAAAAATGACCATGACTAACTGTTTGACAAATTGAATCTGTTTGAACATCTGATCAAATGGCGTGGTATATAAATAATTCCAGCTGGTATAGGATGAATGTGCTCTTGCAACAAAATATTTGCCCTGCTCCAATGTGGCAATTCCGTAAGGTTGAGTCCGCTTCATTTCTTCCGCAATTTCGGATTTGCTTACGGTCGATTCGGTTGGGTAGATGACTTCCGTCCCATCAACGATCAGCAACTGTGAGTCCTCTGCCGGTTCCTGCATCTGATCCTGTACGATACGATCCAGCCGTACACGGATAATCAGGGTCCCCAGCTTTTCCAGCGTAAATGATCCGCCCGTAAAGGACTTCACCTGTCTGACCGACAGCAACCTCGCCTGTTGATCTCCACTTGCCAGCCATACGTTGGAACCGGCATACTGCTCACCGAGCGAAATCAGCTCCTGTTGTTTCGTCTCTGAGATGCCTTCGCGATTACCTGCCGCCATGACATTGTTATCGTTGTCGATAAAGATCATGGAGTACACATATTTCTCGGAACCAGCGTAGGCAACGAGTCGGTTTGTAATCTTTTTACGAAGACTATTCCGCTCATATCCGGTCTCCGCCTTCTCCAGTTGCAATAGATACTGTTGTAGCGGCTCATCCGACATTACTTTGAAGGACAGATTGGATAACTCGCGTAGCTTGTTCTCGATGCCGACGGACGACATATTCAGTACTTGCGATGACTTCTCGTAGATCTGACGGTCATAAATATTCAGCACGTACTGCATGACAGATACGTAGAAAGCAAAGCTGATCAGCATTAAAAATGCAATCAGCAACATCGTTTTGTGGTGAATGGGTAGTGTGGTGAAAGCGTTTTTAAATTTACTCACTCGGAGCTCTCCTTTGCTTGGCGAAGGGTTGCTGGATTAGAGGGATACCGGCCTACGATGAAGCTGATAAGGGTCTGAATTGGATTGCATATGCCAGTTTACTTGTAAGTTATTTTCATATTTACACATCCATGGTCGGATGACAAGTCATATTTATACAACATTTTGGGTCATCTGAGAAGGTATACAATCATCAAGATAGCTGACTATAACACTTTTTAGTGGAACTTGTTTATCTGCGTGGCAACGTTGGTTAGCGTGTGAGTGAATTATAATGCCAGGAGAGTTGCGTTACTCAGGAGAGCAATGTTAGGTATAGCACAAAAACAAAAAAATGACGAGTCAGGAACAAGTCCCTCCTCGCCACTAATGATATCTTTGGAATAAAGTTCACTCCTTACGAGTTCACCTTATCACTTTTAACCCTATTAAAAACTTTATGGATTTACAAATACCGTTTTGAGCTTCGCGATATACTGCACATCAAAGCCCAGACCTTCGGCTACCATAGCCACAGGTACATACGTTTTGGCTTCTTTGCCTACTTTGTTCAGTAAGGCCGGAGTGTCCACTGCAACGGATGCGCCGTTCACTTTCACGGCATTCGCTCCGATCTTCACAGCTACTGTGCGGTCACCGTAGGTAATGGTTGCCGTTGACGTTTTGTTATCCCAAACGGTTTTGGCACCCACCGCATTCACGATATCCTGGATCGCGACGAAGTTTTTGCCGTTACGAATAACCGGTTTATACGGTGTGTTCAACATCTTGCCACTTACGATGATGTTCATCGGCTGGCCTGCATCTGGCGCGGTCAGTTTCGTGAAGTCACCCCAGATTGTTTTCGCAAACTCTTCAGCAATAGCAGCATATCCAAGCTGATTCGGGTGGAAATCACGATTTTTGATCATATGTGTCATCGTGCCTTCACCGCCCACAAAATCTTTGGCTACATGAGCTACTTTCACATCAGCACCTTGAGCTGTGAACTGAGCAGCAATGCCGTCAATCGTTTGTGTGAATCCCTGGGAAGCCTGCATCAGCTTGGCATACAGCTCTTTGCCCGCTACTTCTGGCATCGGCTGATACTGGTCAGCAATAACAATCCGGGCAGATGGATTAATCTCATGAATATCATTAATAATAGCAGTAACATTGGTTGTATACGTTGATAGCAGCTCTTTCACTTTCTCTTGCAGCTCTTGGTCGCTCATCGTAGTCGCTGTACCAAGGAGCTCCGAAACATCATTGCCGCCAATCGTCATCGCAACGAGATTAGCCTGTGCAATGCTTTCACGGATCGCAGCCGTATTAGCTCCGATCTGTCCTGCTCTTGGATCAGGCAGACTCGGTTGAATGGCTTCAGAAGTCAGCGTCTTGCCTTCCTTGATCGCATCGGTGAAGTTCTTCAAACCGCTCGTTTTAAGTCCAGCGATGCCGAAGTTATCTACTTGTGTACGCCCATGGAGCAAGCCTTGTTCTTGCAAACGCTCAACGTAACCGTAAGGCAATGTGGTCATCTTTGGCTCATATCCTACAGTAATGGAGTCACCCAATGTGACGATCCGGAACTCTTTGGTTACCGCAGTAGCATCTTTCTTAGTTGCCGTAAGCGATGCTTCATTTGAAGCCACAGGTAATATGCCCGTTTTGGCGTCAGCAGCATGTGCCGGTAATGTGGACGGTGTAAGTAGCAGCATACCTGCCAGCATGCTGGCACTCAGCCCTGCGGCGGTGTTTTTCCAAATACGTTTACGCTTCATTCTTGTGAACACTCCTTTAGTTAAATCCAGCATTTACACGATTATATAGTACACCATTCATTCCGATGACATATGCTTGTGTACCTCTATTCTATCACTACAAATATAGCTTTGTCCTCTTGCCTAAATGTGCGCGCAAAATAATAGACTTCCCTATGCCGGGAAGTCTATTATTGTTAGAATCCGTCTCTATCGTATGAGAGCAATCCTATTGAGAATGTATATCCTTATGATGGTATGTCCATTAATGGTCATATGTTTCCTGTATGTTACGCTTCGCTATCCGATCCTGAATTTCTAACTTGCTCTCGATCCGCACGCTGACCTGGCTTCAGTCCGCCGTCCGCCTTCGATTTCTGTCCGGCAGCACGATCCAAATACCGGTCATATCGATCATCCAGTTCACGAGCCATCGTACGAAACTTTAACGTTTCCTCCACAATCGGATCTCGTTCTGTCTGAATACGCACCTCGTACTTCGGAGGAATGAGCTGACGTTCTTGCTCTTCAGCATCACCAGACGCTTCCATATCTCCTTCCGTCAGCATGTCGCTAAGCCGTCGTTCCAGTTCTTTGGATTCATCCATCGTTATTCGCTCCTATAATAAAGTGGTATGTGTTTACTCCAGTCCGGTGGCCTTGGCTTTTTTAAGTACATCCGTCAATGCCTCATGAATCTTGCCATTGCTGGCAACGATATGATTCACGGCTAGCGTATATGGTGTTCCGATTGTATCTGTCACCTTGCCGCCAGATTCCGCAACCAGCAATGCACCTGCCGCGATATCCCACGGCTTGAGCCCCACTTCCGTATAAGCACTCAGACGACCAGCAGCGACATAAGCCAGATGAATGGCAGCCGAACCGCCTGCGCGCAGATTGCGCACCTGCGGAGCAAGGGCCTGAACAGCGGCCATATTCAGTGGCAACGCAAATGTTGTATCTGCCGGGAAGCCTACTGCCACAAGGCTCTGTGCCAATGTTTCTTCACCCGATACCGTCATCCGGTTTCCGTGCACATAGGCTCCTTTTCCTTTTTCTGCAACAAATAATTCGTCACGGGAAGGATCGTAGATGACACCCACAATTACTTCGCCCTTATGTGCAAGCGCAATGGAAACTGAATAGAATGGGAATCCGTGCACAAAGTTCGTCGTTCCATCCACCGGATCAACAATCCAGAGGTACTCTTCCTCTGCTGCCTCTTTCAGCGCTCTTGCTGAAGCTTCCGGCCCCGGTTCAACTCCCTCTTCCCCCAGAATGGCGTGGTCTGGAAAATGGGTCAGAATCAGGCGTCGAATCATCTGCTCTGCCCCTTTATCCACTTCGGTCACCAGATCTTGAGGAGAATACTTCGTTCCGAGTTCACTTACCGTACCCAGACGGCTCTTGATCCACTCGCCCGCCTTGGACGCAGCATTAATGGCAACGGCAGTATAGCTTTTGCTTGTCACGACATAAGGTACCTTTTCCTTTTCACTCAAAGCGTTCACTCTACTTTCTATATCAATCTACGAAAAAGTTAAAAATACTTGTTAGAAGTATACGTCTGAGCATTCGTAAAGTTTCTTGCTGTCCAAGCCCCTTTTGGCTTCACGGATGAATTCGTACCGTGGACTCGTCCACCCATTCAACACCTTCATCCTGATAAAAGGCCAGTTTCTGCATCAGCTGCACCAGGGCTTCATCCTTGCGCTTCGCCTCGATCATGACATCAAGGGCCGGTGTATCCGCTGCAATATGGCGCAGAAAATCAAGTATGGGCTCAACCTCCACTCCATCCGCATGACCACGAGGGTCCTTTTCGCTCTTCGGGCTGGATACATGGATTTTGGGGACTAATGGCTGGTTTGGAGGTGCATCGGCCTGGGCAAGCGGTGATTGCCAGGTTTTTAAAATATCCGGCCACAGCTCCCATGGCTGCTCGCCTTCGTTATTCACCCACTGGTGATGAATATCCAGCACCATCGGTAACCCAATGTTCTGACATACCGCGAGTGTCTCAGGTGAATTGAACGTTTTATCATCATTTTCAAGCGTCAGTCGCTCCTGAATATCCCGATCCAGCTTCAGGAAATTTTCTTCAAAACGCCGTGCAGCTGAAGGCTTGTCCCCGTATGCACCACCAATATGAATATTATTCTTCGCTGTCGCATTGAGGCCCATGGCATCCAGCATTCGGACATGATGACGAAGATCCTTCATCGAGTTACGCAACACCTCTTCGCGAGGGGTGCTTAGTACGGTAAAATGATCTGGATGAAAGGATACGCGCATCTGATTTTCCTTCACGAAGTCGCCAATGGCTTCGAAATCCGGTTTCAGTGCCGGAAACGGGTCCCAGTCACTCAAATCTTCATGGGTAGCCAGTGGAATTAATTTCGAAGAAAAGCGATATACATGAATATGGCTACCTTTATTATGCCGAAGTAAACGTAAGGTATTGTGCAGGTTCTCGGCTGCAATGCGTTCCAGCTTGCGAATGGCCGCTTCCCTGTCATCAATTTTATTAAAACTGGCCATTGTCATCGTCTTGGAAGGCGAAGCATTCTCCACCAGCACCGACATCGCCACGTAACCGAAACGTACAAGCATGAATTTCTTCCTCTCTGTTTAGGACGGACAGACTTGCACGACTGAAGACAGCCGCGAAGCTAAGCCGACATGGTATATAACCAAGTTTTACCCTAAACAGGGGAGCGTAATCCCGTGATTGCAAATCCGGCCGATCGCTCTCTTACAGGAGATAAACCCTATAAGGCTCTACGATTGTACCCAACGGTAGACTCTAACCCTCAGCCTGTTCCCCAAAGAACATCTCATCGGCAAGCGCCGTCTGGATGCGTGATTCTTCCTCGGTCAGCTTGCGAATAAGCTGCATCTCTACTTCCGTTACTTCTTGGTTCTGAAAATTGATTTCCGCAATGGAAGCCACAATTTTCACAATAGCCACGGCGACATTATCCGGGGTGTAAGCAATGACCTTCTGCCCGGTCGGGAACACCCGGAAGCCTTGTTTGACCATTTTGCCGCGGCCGTATTCCAGCAGTTCAAATAACTCTTGTTCGCTCTTGAATTTACATACGGAATTAAACTCTGTCTGAAATCCCATGCACATTCCTCCCAATCTCCTGATAGTGGAAATCTAGCTTGGATAGCGGATCGTCCAGGCTATGCCTGAACGCCGTTTTCGTAATTCAGTGCCTGTTTGCGGTTATACCGCTCCAGTCCCAGTTCGATCATGCGATCCAGCAATTCAGCATATGACACACCTGTCTCGCGCCACAAGAGCGGGTACATGCTGTACGGGGTGAAGCCAGGCATCGTGTTCACTTCGTTAATCAGTAGCGCTCCATCCGACTTGCGAATGAAGAAATCTGCGCGAGAGATGCCGTTACCCTCAATGGCACGGAACGCCTGCAAAGCCGCTTCACGAATGCGATCTGCTGCCTCAGGGTCGAGCGGTGCAGGAATCAGCATCTGGGACTGGCCATCGATGTATTTGGCTGCATAATCGTAATACTCACCAGAGGATACTATCTCGCCTGGAACCGAAGCCATCGGTTCATCATTTCCGAGCACACTAACTTCAACCTCACGTGCTTCCACAAATTCCTCAATGACTACTTTGGTATCATACCGGAGTGCAAACTCAATCGCTGTTTTCAGTTCATCGCGGTTACGCGCTTTGGAAATACCTACACTAGAGCCAAGGTTAGCCGGTTTGATGAAACACGGGTAGCCCAGCTGGTCTTCGACCTGTACGATCATTTCGTGTTCCGTCTGTTTCCATTGTGTCGCGTTAAAATACGTGAATGCACACTGGTCAATCCCGGCTTGAGCGAACAGTTTTTTCATAACTACTTTGTCCATGCCGCCTGCCGAAGCTAGCACCCCTGCGCCAACATACGGCATATCCGCCATCTCGAACATACCCTGGATCGTGCCATCTTCACCAAACGTGCCGTGAAGCAACGGGAACATAATGTCCAGCGCCTCCGCTCCACCGTACAATCGTGCGAATAATGCGTTCAGTGCGTCCTGTGTGCCGCCCGCAAAGTTTTCCAGTTTAAGATCTTCAATACGTGCAAAAGGTGCATTCATCACGGCTCCTTTTTTCCATGTCCCCTGCTTGGAGATATAAAAAGGAACCAGTTCATACTTCTCGTAATCAAATGCATTTGTTACAGCAAACGCCGTTTGCAGCGATACCTCGTGCTCACCTGATTTCCCGCCATATACGACGCCTACTTTTAATTTATCCATACTCATGCGTAACCTCCGATTATATCTGTACGTGATGCTATCTGCGCAGCCGTTACAGGCTATTGTCCTGCTGCTTCCGGTCTCTGTTCTTATTTTACACGGAACGGGCTGTCTGCGTCACCGAATCTCGCAAATCTTTCCCTGTTAAAATTCGTCCGCGATATGAAAAAGCCGGTATACCGTCTGCTCCGTCCAGGCATAGGAATCCCGGTAATCCCAGTAACGATGGCGACTGCTCACCGTATGTGCGTTCACCAGCGGCATTCCCCCCGCGTCAAAAGCGGTAACAACCGTGCTGTGCTGGAACCTTCCATCGCCGTCCCAATCATAGAAAATGACATCTCCGAGCATAAGCTGCTCAGGACGATCCACCTCGGTGGCCGTCAGCCCCCAGCTGCTACCCGATAGATATCTTGCCAAGCTGTTGGATACAGCCCAGCTGTAACTCCACATTTCCACGCCGTTTACATACCCTTTATACCACCAGCCCGCTTCTCTTCTACCAGTATAGTGGATGGGTGCTTCCCCTGCAAAGAGACACTGGGACACATAATTCGTGCAGTCCACATCGAATTCTTCATACGCCGGATTACCCGCATTCCACCATCGATCTGCGTAGGCCACAGCCAGATCCCGACGATATATATGCCTTTTGGCACTTCTGCCTTGACCCAATACTTCCCGATTCAGAAGCGGCCGATTCACCGCCTGTACAAAATCAGCTTGTTGATACGGACGCCCTTCTCCCGCTGGACGGCGCTCCGGCACTTCTCGTTCCACACGCGCTATACTCCAATGCCCATTTTCGCGCAAAAAGGTTAATCGCTCCCGTTCGATCCGATCTTCCCGGTGGGTGATGCCACTCTTCTCATAGAACAACCTGCTGTACAGTTGCACTTCCACCACCGCTTCTTCAGATCCATCAATGAGTGTACGCACAAGCTTGGCGCTGGTCTCGCTGCGAAGAGGTACGGCGCGCCGTTTGCGATACCATTCATCCAGCCTTGCCATGCGTTCTCCCCGTTCCACCACAAATTCGGGATCGGTTACGATCCGTTCACTCGTCTGTGGACGGTAATCGATCTCACAGCGATTGTACTGGTTGACGTACGTATATAAGGCACTCTTCCATTCGCGTTCCAAGCTTGTGTCCCCCTTTGGCATGAGTTCAGTCTGCTCCTATTATTCATATGAAAGGAACCTCGGTTGTATGTGCACAGCTCAAATAACGCAGCTAAATCTGTGACCTGAAAAGATCAAAATCATCCACGCTCATGCCAGAATGTAGAAAACGCCTTCATCCTTTCAAACGCTTGCTTGAACAGGCAAAAAGCCCTTTACGTACGGATGTGAAAACGGTATACTTAGAACTAAAGTTATGATTTTGAAATTATGTTTCATCTGATGAAACCACTGAACAAGAACACGGAACGGTGAAGGCCTGTTCTTCATTTAGAAATGAACGTTTTCTTCATCTCACCGACACATTTTAAGGAGGTACATGTATGTCAGCCAAGAACCATTTCTCCGCCGCTCGTACGCTTGAGGTTGGAGGCAAGTCTTACCGCTACTACAGTCTTGACGCTCTTCAGGAAGGCGGCCACGGCGACCTTTCCAAGCTTCCCTTCTCGATTAAAGTTCTGCTTGAAGCAGCGATTCGTCAATACGACGGACGTGCTATCACCGAAGAACACGTTAAACAACTGACTGGCTGGGCTGAAGGCCGTGATAATAATAAGGAAATTCCGTTTATCCCTGCGCGGATCGTATTGCAGGATTTCACGGGTGTACCGGTTGTTGTTGACCTTGCAGCAATGCGTGACACCGTGAAAAAAGCAGGCGGAGATCCAAAACAGATCAACCCGCTCGTTCCCGTTGATCTCGTTATTGACCACTCCGTTATGGTTGATGCTTTCGGAACCAGTGATGCACTTGATTACAACATCAAAGTTGAATTCGAGCGTAACGAAGAACGTTATCGCTTCCTTCGTTGGGCACAAACGGCATTCAACAATTTCCGTGCTGTTCCACCATCCACAGGGATCGTTCACCAGGTTAACCTGGAGTATCTTGCTTCCGTGGCTGCAACCAAAACAGTTGATGGCGAAACGGTTGTATTCCCGGATTCCCTCGTGGGTACAGACTCCCACACCACTATGATCAACGGTCTCGGCGTTGTCGGCTGGGGTGTAGGTGGTATCGAGGCCGAAGCAGGTATGCTTGGCCAACCGCTTTATTTTGTAACACCAGACGTTATCGGTTTCAAATTGACAGGTAGCCTGAGCGAAGGCGCAACAGCAACTGACCTCGCGCTCACCGTTACTCAAATGCTTCGTAAAAAAGGCGTTGTCGGCAAATTCGTTGAGTTCTACGGACCAGGGCTTGCCAACATTGGCCTTGCTGACCGTGCAACAGTTGCCAACATGGCACCGGAATACGGCGCAACGATCGGTTTCTTCCCGGTAGACAGCGAAACGTTGAACTACCTGCGCAGCACTGGACGTTCCGACGAGCAAGTAGAACTGGTTGAAGCTTATTACAAAGCTCAAGGCATGTTCCGTACTTCCAGCACTGTTGATCCGGAATTCACGGATGTAATTGAACTGGATCTCGGCTCCGTTGTACCAAGTCTTGCAGGACCAAAACGTCCACAAGACCGTATCGAGCTGACACAAATGAAAGAAAGCTTCAACAGCATCATCCGTACTCCTGTCGACAAAGGCGGATATGGACTGAGCGATGAGAAGATTGAACAAAAAGTGCCTGTGAAGCACCCTGACGGTTCCACTACTGAGATGAAAGCTGGAGCTGTAGTCATCGCGGCGATCACAAGCTGTACGAATACATCCAACCCTAGCGTTATGGTCGGTGCTGGTTTGCTCGCAAAAAAAGCGGTTGAACTTGGTCTCACTAAACCAGGATATGTGAAAAGCAGCTTGACTCCAGGTTCCCTCGTCGTTACCGAGTATCTGGAAAAAGCAGGTCTGATCCCTTATCTCGACCAACTCGGATTCAACGTAGCCGGTTACGGCTGTGCAACATGTATCGGTAACTCCGGTCCACTGCCGGATGAAGTGAGCGAAGCGATCTCTGCCAACGATATGACTGTAGCGGCTGTATTGTCCGGTAACCGTAACTTCGAAGGCCGTGTACACGCACAAGTAAAAGCGAACTACTTGGCTTCTCCACCGCTGGTTGTTGCTTACGCACTGGCAGGTACAGTCGACATCGACTTCGAAACCGATCCAATCGGT
This sequence comes from Paenibacillus cucumis (ex Kampfer et al. 2016), assembly GCF_019748695.1. Lineage (NCBI taxonomy): Bacteria > Bacillati > Bacillota > Bacilli > Caryophanales > Paenibacillaceae > Paenibacillus > Paenibacillus cucumis (ex Kampfer et al. 2016). The sequence goes on from NZ_JACLIC010000051.1 coordinate 51,024, forward strand.
CACGACCAAAATAATCAACCTGTATTCCTGAAAGACATCTGGCCTAGCTCCGAAGAGATCAAGGATGCGATTGCAAGCTCCCTGAATGCACAGATGTTCCGCAACAAGTACGAGAACGTATTTACTGCCAATGAGCGTTGGAACCAAATTGCTGTACCGGAAGGCGAACTGTACGAGTGGGACCCGAACTCCACTTATATCCAGAACCCGCCATTCTTCCAAGAGCTTGGTGACAAGCTGAACGATATCTCCGATATCCGCGCTGCACGTGTAATGGCATTGCTGGGTGACTCCGTAACAACGGACCATATTTCACCAGCAGGTAACATTGCTCCGTCCAGTCCAGCTGGATTGTATCTGAAAGAGCATGGCGTAGAGCGCAAAGACTTCAACTCCTACGGTTCACGCCGTGGTAACCATGAAGTCATGATGCGTGGTACATTTGCCAACATCCGTATTCGTAACCAGGTAGCTCCAGGGACTGAGGGTGGTATTACGAAATACTTGCCAACAGACGAAGAAATGTCCATCTACGATGCTTCCATGAAGTATCAGGATGAAGGACAGAACCTGATCGTTATCGCAGGTAAAGAATATGGTACAGGAAGCTCCCGTGACTGGGCAGCCAAAGGAACGTTCTTGCTCGGCGTCAAAGCCGTTATCGCAGAAAGTTTCGAGCGTATCCACCGCAGTAACTTGGTAGGTATGGGCGTTATGCCATTGCAATTCCAGGAAGGTCACGGCTGGTCCAGCCTCGGCCTGAACGGACGTGAGACGTTTGACATCACGGGTCTGAGCAACGATGTGAAACCAGGTCAAGAATTGAAAGTAACCGTAACTCGTGAAGACGGTACACAGTTCGACTTCCCTGTTATCGCTCGTCTGGACAGCATGGTTGATGTGGATTACTATCACAACGGTGGTATCCTGCAAACGGTACTGCGTCAAATGATGAAAAAAGCGTAATCCCCTTAATCTTTCATGGGATAAAATGAAATAGCAAAGCCCCGCTTCATTGTGCAGCCTGCACGATGAAGCGGGGCTTTTGATTTTGAGATTCGTGGATGACCTTGAATTTAATATGTTGCTTTGCTTTAGTTCTTTTCACCTTGACTTAATCATTTTCACTTTGCTGTTGATGCTTCCCTGCGGCAAGCTAATCAAAAATCGATCCTGATTCCCACCTCTGAATCATCCAGCGGTTCAGGTATACGATAGATTCCCCTGCTTTTCAACTTTTCGACGTTGATCCAATCCATAAAATCATCCCCGCCGTAACTGCGAATAAACACCCCATATTCCAGTTCATCATCGAAATTAATCGATTCCATATATTGAGTGAATGGATGTTTACCTTCAATGCTTTGCAGAAAATCAGAAAATTCATTTCTCCACGCTTCGATCTGCTCTGCATGCTGGTCAGGGACATAATAATAGAAACCGTCAGGGGTGTAATACGAAATTTTCATAATCATCCGATCTGCCTCCTAGAGTTTCAAAATAGCCATACCTTCCTTCAGTTGTTCAGAAACAGCCGTATAATACTCCATTCTATCTGCAAGCTCATGTTCTGTTTTATGTACCAGATAATATGAATACTTCTGCATCAACTCATGCTTGTTCAACTCAATAGGCAGGTGAATGATCTCATAATAATCTGTGTTCTCTGAGTTGGCATAATAACGATAACCTCTTTCGCATCGGCCAATATTCATAACCGTTTTAATGACCAATAATTCATCACGCATGAAACTACGAATCTGTGTGGATCTCTCCTTTTCCAACGCTCGTATGGCCTGTTCCTCTTCTTGTCTATGTGTTGCGTCTGCGATCTCACTTTCGATAGCGATCAGCGCTCTCATTCTTCCGGCAAGCTGTTTAGCTAACACAATCAAAGCGAGCCCTCCTCCAAGTATAGTGAGCAAACAGGTAATAGGTGAATCGGCTTTTCTTTAAGATAAGAAATGAGCATCTCATTGTGTCTTGCAACTAAACGTTGAAGAAGTATCACAAAAAGCTCCGCTTAAAACGAATCAAATCAATACTCTAGAATGTAACTTTCAGGTAAAAATCCCCGTTGCGAACAAAGCAAAATTGTATACGTCGCATGGAAAGGTTCTGAAGTTAAAAAATCGATACCAAGGAGACCGGCAGCCGAAATGCTAATGACTCTAACGATCATGAGAAGCCTTATTGGGCGCCAAATAGGCCTTGTGAAATTCTAACGATCCGTAGGAACGCTATTGAAGTAAATCCTCCCCGATTTATCCCGATTTCAGCTAAAATTGAGAAAATAGCGTTTCTGGTGATCGTTAGAAGTTATAAGCTGGCTAAATCAGCCAAATAAGCTCTGTTATGATCGTTAGCGCTACGAGAGAGACAGAACATTGATAACTATAGGGTTAGGTTTTTTGGGTTTTGGGTTTTGGGTTTTGGGTTTTGGGTTTTGGTTTTGGGTTTTCGAGTTTCCAGGGTTTTTAAAAATCCCCGCCACCTTCGTGTCTTTATAAAAAAACTCCCTCTCACGCATCGCTACAAGCTGTGCGTTCATAGGGAGATTTGCTTAATGCCCGATATAATGTGAGGATTGATCGAACAGTTGCATGGTTCCCATCATCAGAAATAAACACGACATGACGATCAAAGTTACTCCTATCCACCTCGCTAGAAAACGACGATCCTTGATTTGCTGATCTGTGGCACCTGTTGTACTCTGCGGATATACCAGAAACATAAACCCTGCACTAATCAACAGCACAGCGATAATAATCAGTGTAATCCCTCCTTAGGCAGGCCACGAAACATGGGCCTCTCTCCCACAGTTATCACGATCACTCTTTCGCTTAATTACTCTCCCAGTGATTTACATCGCGATTCTCACAGTTACTCTCCTGTGATTTCATCGCCAGTCGCCTAATTATTCACCACTACTCTCGATCTTCCTCCAGTGAATAGCCTGTTCAATACCAGTAACACGATATACAACACATATCCGATCATTCCACCAAGTGTATTCAGCATAAGATCATCCACATCAAAGATGCCCATCCCCGTCAGCAACTGTGTCACTTCATACCCCAGGCTAAGTAAAAAGGATAGGAACAGCACATGAATCCCGGCGAAAAAAGAATGGCGTACCAGACCCGTAATCCATACACCAAACGGTACAAATGCAAGAATATTACCCACCAAGTGAATGGCTGTTCCTGATCGGTGATGAACGGAGAGACTATGCCAGTCTCGTTTGATCTCCTGAAATGGCGTCAGATTTACAGTTCGTGTATGAATCAGATCTGGTTGACGCAGTAACGCCATCAGTCTGTCCCATACCAGCCCTACATCCATGGGCCCTCCTTTAAATAAAATCAGCTTGGTTAGCATATAGAGGTAGACCACGAATAGGGCAATCCAGACGATTCGAAGCGGACTGGGGTTGATCCCATTGCGATGGGGACTATGATTCTTATGACGTTGGTTGTCATCAAAAAGTTTGATTTTTTGGTGATTTTTTTGACCCTGTTGCCTAACCTGCTCGTCCGGCTCGTTCTGTCTCATGCTGTCTCTCCCTCCTCCTCCGTCAGGCCGTCCTCTTAGGTTGATACTCATCATCAAGACGATTTTTCAACTGTAACAATAACTCCTTGCATATTATCACCGGAGATGTCATAGGCATCATTCTCTGGCAGATATATCTTCGCATCCTGCGACACCTGATAATAATGGATATCATATGTAACGCCGTCCAGATCGACGCTTACGTCTTTCTTTTCTCTTAACATCTCCAGATACTCTTCCAAAACCATATGGTTCTTGTACATTACCGCACTATGCGGCATGCCAACATATCTGAAATGCCAGGGTTCATACTGAATGCCGGTCACGTTCACTTTATCTTTCGGATATCGCAAAATAAAACCGTATCTCCACGCGTTCTTCTCCAGCCATGCCCCCTCAGGAGCTTCGCTCATCGCGGCCAGACTTGAACCTATATCCAGGGATAAACCCAGATTGTGCTCGCTGTAGCCTGCAGGCAAAGCGTAGTCTGAACCCTTTTGCCGATACAGCTCGTCCTGCTTCTCAAAATCTCTGTACCCGCTGCTCATCAGGAAATAGCGCACTCCCTCTTTACCCGCAGCCTCAACCATCTTCTGAAATTTTGCTGTGACCTCACGGGACAGCATCAACGTCTGATCCATGATGCCATAACCCTGAAGCAAATCTTCTTCATCCGCTACATATACAACATCGGAGCGAATACCCTCCGGGTGAATCGGATGTTTGGAATTGACCAAAACAAGATTGCCTTTATGTATTTGCTGTTTCATATCTTGAGTTGTAGCTTCATGGTACCCCCTGTATTTCTCATCGGTATCCAAAATAACAATCGGCACCCCCTCTTTTTGCTGTAAAGCTGCCGTTGATTGCGTTACGATATATCCAATCAAAATGATGCATAGTAGAAAGCCCCACTTTTTCATGATTGTTCCTCCTTCCTCTCATGATTCAAGGATAGACAAAACAATTTAAAGAAAACGCAGGGCAATGTTTAAATTTTTCTTAAGTTTCATGAGAATCCTGCTGGAAAACAGGCAGACGAACCTCAAACATCGTGTGCACCACATCACTTACAGCCGATATTATACCTTCATGCTGCTCCACGATATTACGTGCGATAAACAGTCCAAGCCCCGTACCTCCCTCTTGCACGGTCCGTGCCCGATCTCCGGTGTAATACATGTCGAAGATGTGCGGCAGATCATCGGGATGAATATGTCCCCCATAGTTCGTCACCTGAATGACAACTTGACCTCCATCGTGAAATCCTTTGATGTCCACGTACATCCCGTCCTTGCCATGTCTGGCAGCGTTAATTAGCAGATTTTCGAATACACGGGCGAGTAGCTCCCCATCTCCGGATACGGTAAGATCGTTATCGATATGTAAACGGGTGACCAGATTGTTTTTTTCAAAAACAGGATAAAGTTCCTCATTCATCTGCTTCAACAGCTCGCTTAGGTCCAGCCGCGTTTTACGTACAGGTAACATGCCGTAGTTCATTCGTGTAATCTCAAACAGATCATCTATTAGCTTCTCAAGCCGCTGGGACTTGGTAAACGCAATCGCGATGAAATGCCGCGCCTGTTCCTCAGTCAACTGCTCATCCTTCATCAGCAAATCCAGATAACCCAGTACAGAGGTCAGCGGTGTGCGCAGATCATGCGCAAGATTTACGATGAGCTGGTCTTTGCTGTTCTCGGCAAAATCCCCTCGTTTCACCGCTTCTCGCAGTTTCTGGCTCGCCATATTGACGCTTTCCGCAATCGTACCCAATTCGTCTTTGGCTACAATCTGTACCTGATGATCAAAATGCCCGTTAGCCAAGTGATTAATGCCCGCGGAAATCTCTTTGAAATACGTGACATAGCGTCTGGTAAACAAGTAGAAAAATAAAATCGCAAGCGGGATAAAGAGCAGCATAAAAACATATAAATCGCCAATACTTCTCATCATATTGCGATATTCCGCCAGCGGGTCTTCCCGCCTCACCCCTGCGTAGTACATCTGTAACAGCTTATACACGATAAATGTTACGACGCCAGAAGCCAACATACTCAGACCAAGCATCATAATCATCGTTGTGCGAAAACTTCTCCGTTTAGTCATTGAACGTGTACCCCACACCCCAGATGGTTTTGATGAACTTGTTCTTGTTCACATCTTCTCCGAGTTTCTTGCGCAGTGTTCGAATATGTACCATGACAGTATTACCGCTCTCGAAATAAGCCTCGCCCCATACCTTTTCAAAAATGATTTCTGTGCTGAATACCTGTTTGGGATTGCTGGCAAGTAACACTAAAATGTCAAATTCCTTCGGTGTTAACTCCAGCGGTTTACCGTAAAGAGTTACGCTATGTTGGTCGGGGACAATAACAAGTCCGCCCTTTTCCAAAACAGAACGCTGCGCCGTAGCTGTGGACTGACTGAACTGCAAAGCACGCCGTAGCTGAGAGTTGACGCGAGCCACAAGCTCCATCGGATTAAATGGCTTGGTCATATAATCATCGGCCCCCATCACGAGTCCTGTAATTTTATCCATGTCCGACGTTTTCGCACTCAGGAAAATGATTGGAAAATGATGCTGCTCCCGAATTTTGCGGGTCACCTCATACCCGTCCATACCCGGCATCATAATGTCCAGAACCGCCAGATCGATGGCGTGTGTCTGAACGGCCTGTAGTGCCGACTGTCCGTCAGAAGCCTTGACGGTATGATAGCCTTCTTTTTGTAAATGTAAAGCAACCAGATCCGCGATCTCTATTTCATCGTCCGCAATCAGAATCGTAATTCGCTTCATTGCTTATTTCACTCCTATATGGGATGCTGAGCATATAATACCTATGAATCTAACAGATAACTCCCAGATAAACAATTGAAAGCAATGTTATATAAGCAGAACAGATTTTACACAGTCCACTCCGATGACAGACTAACCCTCCGATCGCTGTTATCCCCAGATTTTTTTGATTCCCTTCTCTATAGGGAAAATCCGGTGATAAAGGCGACCGCTTTGCTTCTCCAGGTTTTTTCTGTCCTCTCCGTTCAAGTGTAAAAGAAATATTCCACTTATACAGACACTAATAAAAAAGGAAGATATATCTATGAAACTGGAGCGTTTGTTAGCCATTGTGGTACTGCTCATTAATCGCAGGCGATTACAGGCCAAAGACCTGGCAGACATGTTTGAAGTGTCTATTCGTACAATCTATCGAGACATCGACACATTAGGCCAAGCTGGAATTCCGGTGGTGACCTATCAGGGCGCAAGCGGTGGCATCGGGTTGGCAGAAGGTTACCGGCTGGATCGCAATCTGTTAACCGACAAGGATCTCGCTTCCATCGTCACGGCGCTGCGTAGCATCTCAACCACTCATACGAATACTGCGCGTGAGTTATTGGTAGAGAAGCTGAGCAGTATCGTGCCGGAAGCCAAAAATGAAGATTTTCAGGCCAGCACACACCGATTCATCGTGGATTATTCAACGTGGACACACCCTGAAGCACTGCAACAGAAATTAAAGGTCATCGATCAGGGAATCGATCAACTTCAATGCATTCATTTTGCCTATTGCAGCGCCGAAGGTGCAGAGACCTGTCGCACGGTTGATCCACACACCCTTGTGCTGAAAAGGCACGCGTGGTATCTGTACGCCTTTTGCCATGAACGGAATGAATTCCGTATGTTCAAGCTGGTTCGCATGAAAGAGGTTGTGCTTGCCGAACAACATTTTGAACGTCAATCCATCAATCTTCAGGACAGACCGTGGCAGCAGGAATGGAGCCGTCCGAACAATCACATTGGACTCACGCTGAAATTCCATGCCCGTGCCCGTCATCTCGCGGAAGAATGGTTTGGGATTGAGAATGTACTGCCTGACGGGAACGGGTATTATATCAGCCAGATCGCTTTCCCTGAGGATAACTGGCTATATGGATTTATTCTCGGTTTTGGCGCGGACGTGGAGGTGCTGGAACCTCTGCATATTCGGGACAATGTATGCCGGATGGCAGAGCAGATTGTGCAAAATTATAAAACCTCAGCTCAAACCTGACAGACAGCTGTCCAGTTCCTCCCCGTATACTTCAACTATGTTCAGGTTGAAGTTGTACATATAACCGAGGAGGAATGAATAATGAACGTTACCGTATGTCAAAGCTGTGGAATGCCACTCACAAGTACTGATCAATTTGGTACAGAAATGGATGGCAGCACCACCCGTGAATACTGCATTTATTGTTACAAGGATGGCAAGTTCGAACAACCAGGCATGACGCTAGAAGGCATGATCGAGATGTGCACCGCTATTCTCAAAGAAGAAGGCATGGACGAGGAATCAGGCCGCTCGATGCTACGCAACCAACTACCTTTTCTGAAACGCTGGCGTAATGAAGGAAATGTAGGAAACGGTCCGGACGGGACAGCGACTGTCGCTCATGCACCTATTCATGCTGGAGCACCATCATCTGACTTTGCTTCTGCGGTGAACGATACTCTGCTGACCAAGGAGCCTGTTCGCTATGTCACCCTTCCAGGCAAACGCTTAGCCGGATTGTCCGCACGTACAACCAACGCAATTGAGATGAGCGGCCAAGGCAGCATCGGTGCGTTGTGGGGCCGTTATTTTGCCTCCGAACACATTCCGGATACTGAGGCTGCACGCTATGGCTGTTACACGGATTACGCGGATGGCATTGCTGGAGAATATACCATTTTGATCGGACATGAAATCGGCGAGGAAGAACGACTACCTGAAGGTTTCGACGAGGTACAGTTACCGCCTGCTACCTATGCAGTGTTTACTTCGAGAACCGGACCCATGGTTGAGGTGGTCAGCGAAGTGTGGGGAGCGGTGTGGGCGTGGAGCCATCAGCAAGACCGTACATTTACCGGCGATTTTGAGTACTATGATGAACGCAGTTTAGACCCGGAACATACACAGGTGGATGTATATATTGCGGTAAACGAACGTAGGTAACGGAAGTAATACGAACGGATACCCCTCTTCAGAAAAGAATTTAAAGAGAGAATCAAATGAGGAAACCTGTAGCTGCCAAGTGGTCTTGGCAGCTTTTTTGACATTTTTCGATCAATATACCCCGACCATAGAACCAAGTTAGTTAGCATATACCATACCTAGTCACTTGGACATATGTCTTAGAGGCAAGCACCATTGACTTCCCTAAAATTAGGACCATTCACATAACAACCGATACCATGCTCCCATGCCTCGCCTTTTATATCAGGTTCTTTGTTCCTGAATTTCCCTAAAACCGTTTACATCTTCTGAATACCGGGTAAAATCACTACATCCGAGTCGGAATAACGATTGAATTTCCGCTTCTTCATGTAACAAGTCATATGTACCTATATGCGTACAAGGTGAATTCATTTTATTTTCACCAACAAAACGAATGTTGAATATACATTCAAACTAACGATGCATGTCCATCATGCATGTAAGGAGGAAACCAAGATGATCCGCATGCCTATTCAGCAAATGATCCCGTACCACCACCAATATCCGCGCAACACGGAGACCAATGTGCCCAAAAAGGAAAATGAGAACACTCAAGGCCTATCCTTCCATGAAATTTTACAGCAAAAAATGGCGAAAAAGAACGTATCCATGAACATGAGATAACGCTTTACATCTTTCCGGCTACTCCCTATACTACGTGTAAAAGGTGACATTTCAGGCGCGAAGTTTCTTAACCGATGGTTCACTCTAATTGTGTGATCTAGGCGCGTCTTGTAGCCACTCTACATAAAGGGGATTGCCTATGAGCACCATTGCCTGTTTCCACGCGCATCACTCCAATATCAGGTTGATTGAACAAGCCTTGACTTCCTATAATATCGAACTGGTTCACTATGTAGACCCCGGTCTTGATCGGCTCAAGCATGATGAGCATTTCAATAGTGCGCTTGTTCGGGAAAAAGTAAATCAGACATTGCAATGGATGAGCCGCTGTCACGCTGACGCCATTCTTGTAACATGCACCTTGTTCGCTGCCGTACTGGAACAAATACAACCGTTACCGATTAAGGTAACGGGTATTGACGATTCACTGCTCGCGATGATGGTAAAATATCCGAAGCGGTATTTGCTTGCGTTTACCAACCCTGCCACCGTAGAGCCGACGATGGCTCGATATCGTGACTATATGGATCGACACTTGGCAGGAAAGAACAAGCCTGAGCTTGAATCCGTGTTGCTCCCTGGTCTATTCGACATGATCATGCGAGGTGACCAGGAAGGCTACATCACCGCGTTAGAAGAAGCATTGCAGCAGCTTGCTCTTGAACGCAAGGATACTTGTCTTGTCGCTGCTCAGCTTTCCATGGCTCCTGCCGCTGAGCAGGCATCTTCCGATACAAGTATGACCATCTATACGCCGCTTTCATTATTAGGCGCGAATCTGGAGCGGGATATCGGTATCACGAAGAAAGTATAAGCATTTTCGCACTGTTTGCAGTTTCTAGTACGCGGTACCCTGCTTCATGACAAGGTTGGTCAGCCACAACTATGTAGACTTTTTATTTTGGAGGGAATGTAACCATGAAACATCTCACTGTAGAACCAGGTCAATCCATCGGGGGTATCCGTTTAGGCATGACACAAAATGAAGTTGAACAAACGGAAGCTTTCGGCTTTGATCCCAACGTGGAATATGATGCTCAAGGCAAAGTACATTTTATTGAATTTCATGAAAGTGATGAGTATAAGTGTATGCTGGGAGAACTTGATCTGCTTGGCACCGAGGCTGACATTTTGATACCGCAGTTGGACGCTATTGCGCCATATGACCGTGAAGATCCCGAGCTTGGTTGCAGTTTCCAGTTCGATCAGATCGGTTTGATCCTGTGGCGTCCGGTACCCATGACCCGAGAAGATATGAAGGAGCCGTGGTTCCTGGAGATGCCGCCTGAAAATCAACAGGATGAAATGAAACATCTCTGCTTCTCAACCGCAGCCGTCTATGCAAAAGGATATTACGAGTAACCTACAACTTAACATAAAAAAGTGACCCAAGCTCAGGCACTACAGTCCTGTCGGGTCACTTTTTTCAGTTGTGGAAGCTTACGACCTCGCCCGATACTCCTCAGCCTTCGCCTGCATCCCGGCGGCTACTGCTTCATCATCGTTCAGGCCGCGATCTGCGGCAAAGGCACGGATGTCCTGCGTGATGCGCATACTGCAGAACTTCGGTCCGCACATGGAACAGAAATGTGCTTCCTTCGCCCCTTCTGCGGGTAACGTCTCATCGTGGTAAGACAGTGCCCGTTCTGGGTCAAGTGACAGGTTAAACTGATCTCTCCAGCGGAACTCGAAGCGTGCCTTCGACAGTGCATCATCCCGGCGCTGAGCGCGTGGGTGGCCTTTGGCTAGGTCTGCGGCATGGGCAGCTATTTTATAAGCGATAACCCCTTCACGTACATCATCCTTGTTCGGAAGCCCCAGATGCTCCTTTGGAGTGACATAGCAGAGCATAGACGTACCAAACCAGCCAATCATCGCTGCCCCAATCGCAGACGTAATATGATCATATCCCGGTGCGATGTCTGTGGTCAGTGGCCCGAGCGTATAAAACGGCGCTTCCTGGCAGATCTCCATCTGCAAATCCACATTCTCCTTGATCTTGTGCATCGGCACATGCCCCGGCCCTTCAATCATCACCTGCACATCATGCTTCCATGCAATCTGCGTTAATTCCCCAAGTGTGGCGAGCTCCGCCATCTGTGCTTCATCATTGGCATCGTAGATGCTACCTGGACGCAGTCCGTCCCCGAGGGAGAAAGCAACGTCATACCTTTTCATAATCTCGCAGATTTCTTCAAAATGAGTGTACAAAAAGTTCTCCTGATGATGTGCCAGGCACCACGCCGCCATAATTGACCCGCCTCTAGACACTATTCCCGTCATCCGTTTCGCTGTCATCGGAATATATCGGAGCAACACACCCGCATGAATTGTAAAATAGTCCACGCCCTGCTCCGCCTGTTCAATCAGCGTATCCCGGTACAACTCCCAAGTGAGGGCCTCCGCCTCGCCATTTACCTTCTCCAGTGCCTGATAGAGCGGCACCGTACCAATCGGCACTGGGGAGTTACGGATGATCCATTCCCGTGTGGTATGAATGTCTTTGCCTGTGGAGAGATCCATTACCGTATCCGATCCCCAGCGAACAGCCCAGGTCATCTTCTCCACCTCCTCCTCGATAGAGGAAGATACAGCGGAATTACCTATGTTGGCGTTGATCTTCACGTGAAAATGACGCCCAATCAGCATCGGCTCACTCTCCGGGTGATTGATGTTGGATGGAAGAATAGCCCGGCCGCTCGCCAGCTCCTGCCGCACGAATTCAGGCTCTACGCCTTCACGAATAGCGGCGTACTCCATCTCGGGCGTAATCAAGCCCTGCCTTGCATAATGCATCTGTGTGACAGAGCGTCCAGCCTGAGCACGTAGCGGTTGACCGCGGAATCCCGGGTACTCCTCTGCCCCGGCTCTCCGTCCTCCCGCCTTCAATCCGTTATCCTCCGGCTTCACTGCGCGGCCCTCATATGCTTCAACGTCACCGCGCTCCATAATCCAGTGATTTCGGAGCGCAGGTAATCCCTTCCGAATATCCATCTGGAATTCGGGATCGGTCATCGGGCCGCTCGTATCGTAGACACGCAGCGGCTCATTATGCTCCACCCCTTGGGGAGTATTCGTATCATGAAGGGCAATTTCACGCTCCGGTACAGCAATGTCCGGTCGTGAGCCCTGAATGTAGACTTTGCGGCTGCCCGGGAAGGGTTGTACCCCTCCAGCCGCTCCGGTTTTCTTTTCCACCGGATGACCATCGCGCCCTGTTTCCTCTATTCCCATCTGTTGCCCTGTTTGGTTACCTGTATTCATGTCTCCTGTTTCCTCCTCTGTGATCTTCATTTGCCCATATCGTCCACCAATGTGACAGCTTTGACTTACCACACCTGTCTGGAAAAAGCAGAGCACAGAAGCACAGCAGGATTGACCCTGCATAAGCAGCTAGAATGATCCAAAAGACAACTTTTATGTACAATCAGCATGAGCACGAAACACGAGATCACTTCTCTTAGAAGTCCAGGCATATATGCCGCAATTATTGTGCTGTCACTTCCAAGGTGAAATACAACAACTGAATCTCTGCTTGCCGCTGTAAATAAAAAAAGCCGGTTCCGAAGGAACCGACTAATGTCCATCACCATACACGCAACAAGGGCCACCTGCTGCAATACAGCATGGATCCCGGGTTAACGTCTGTGGTGTCTGTGGTCATATGGCCGATTACTTCCCTACGCTGGTATGATCCAGATCAGGTGCAAAGGGTCCGGGATCTCATGCGATCCCGTCTCAGTCCGGACAATTCGGACTCCCCCAGTAACGTAAACGTATTGCGACAATCAAGCCGCTGTTCAACTTAAAATATGACATTCAACCGACCCCGCTGGGTCGTCCATTACAGAGTAGCGTAATCTGGGCTTAAATTCAACCTTAATATTCCAGAGAGGAAATTCCCTTCGAGCAAAACTTCATGCAAGAGCCTTCCCCTATGGCAACATAAGTCCCATTTGTACAGCTGCTTCTTTCAACACAGGCGCGTACTCATGTAATGTCTCTTGCGAGAGCCTGCTAACAGGTCCAGACACGGAAAGCGCTGCTGCAATGTTGCCTCTGCGATCCATAATTGGCACAGACACAGCGGCAGCTCCCGGCTCGCGTTCCTCATAGCTGGTTGCGTAGCCACTCACTCGAATGTCTTCCATTTGTGCCAGATAGACGGCCGGATCGATAAATACTGGCCATTCCGGGCCGTTCATCAGTTCCTCCCGATCCTCATCAGCGGCAAAAGCCATTAATACTTTGCTGGAGGCTCCTACGGAAAGCGGCAGTCTGACCCCTACAGGTGCAACCCGCCGAATCGCCTGATCACTCTGCACAGCCTGAATCCGAATCCGTTCACCGCCGTCACGAAGGTAGAGACTTACGGTTTCGCCCAAGCGATCACGCAGCCTCTCCATTGCAGGTAACAGCAAAATTGCAGGATCGTCACTACGTGACATATGCGCTGACAGCTCCCAGATCCGAATACCTAGCCGATACTTTTCGGTTGCCGCATCACGTATTACGAACCCCCGATCCTCCAGTGTAGCCATCAATCGATGTACCGTACTTTTGTGCAAACCGATCTGACTAGCAATTTCAGTGAGTCCAAGATCACTGCGCGTGGTAAAACATAATAATATATCCAGCGCCCGTTCTACAGCCCGGACGGTTAACTTGCGGTCTTCCATGGCATGATGCCCTCCTCATGTTTCATCACATGAAACTTGGTTACATAAATTATATGAGAAACGGTCTCATCTGTAAACCAAAAAGAACCGTTTTGAAGATGATCTGAAAACAAAAAAATGAACAAGGATATCCAATTGGCACATCGTAATCTCCTGTAATTTACACACTATGGAATTGTTACCTCTACATCTTAAGAACTATATAACAATTGCGTAACAAATACCTCCAATCAATTGACTTTGACTATATCGGGACATACGATAAAGATAGAAACGAATTTAGATAAAATATCAAAAGCGTGACTTTAGCATTAGGATGCCATTGTCATGAATACGTGCTAAAAAGTACCTATATGCTATTTTCATATCGTTATGATCTTGTCCTTGTCCATATTAATCCTCAACCGAAACTCAAAGGAGGGGCGTGCATGTATCCGACATCCCAGAGCGAAGCCCCGCTGCATACCAAAGTGTCCGATCTGCCCTCTTCGTTGTCACCGAGGCTGATTCGGTTCAAACATATTGTCGTAGCGTTGCTGCTCTCCGTTGTATTTTTTCTGTTGTTTTGTTTTATTGCCTTACACGGTTATATTGCTTGGGTGCTCTCCAACCCTACGGTCGCACCGGTGTTTTCGAACCCGATGCAGGCCAAAAACATGAAATATGAGGACATTACATTCCCTGCGGCCGACGGTAGCAGAACCATGCAAGGCTGGTATATCCCTGCGAATACCGATACGGGCAAAACCATCATCTTCAGCCACGGTTATGGAGCCAATCGGGAGGAAACCTGGGTGCCTATGTATGACCTCGCCCATTACGCGCACCAGCTCGGGTTTAATGTGGTGATGTTCGATTACGGCTTTGCCTCTCAGGTCAACCGAGCGGTAGCAACAGGTGGTAAAGCTGAGTCTCAGCAATTGCTGGGAGCTATTCAGTTTGCTAAACAGCGCGGAGCACAGGAGCTGGTCGTCTGGGGATTTTCCATGGGAGCAGGCACGGCTCTGCAAACCGGACTGCTAACCAAAGAAGTGGATGCCATGATTCTGGACAGTACATTCCTGCTGGAGCCGGATACGCTGTACCACAACATTCATAATCAGATCAATCTGCCGCGTCAGCCTACGCTCGAGATTATGAAGTTGCTCTTCCCGATCTTGAACGGTACCGGCTTGCAGCAAATCCCGTATCAGGAAGTGAAGAAAAAGGACTATCCGTTCCCAATCTTCTTTATTCATGGTACAGAAGATGAGAAGGCCCCTTATCCGATTGCCGAACAACTTGCCGCTAATCAGACGAATCCTTATTCAGAAGAATGGATTGTACAAGGCGCGCATCATGAACTGATCTTCCGGGAGCATCCGAAGGAATATCTACGCCGTGTGTCGATTTTCCTTAGTCATGTGACGAAAACAAGCAGTGAGGATGTGCAACAAAACCGGCAGGAATAAGCTAATTTCGTCCGTAGTCCTGTTATGTTATCTTGTTAGCTGGCAGAAATCTGCAGGTAACGAGCGATTAGGAATATGCTTTTCACCAATCCAAATGATATACAGCATTTCGATGTGTTTAGAGCCCTCCGGGGCTCTTTTTTTATACACATAGGACAATGCGTCCCAAGAATACACTGTTGAGACAGAGCAAAGGTAATTGGACGAAGAGCGGATTCGAAAAATAATCTGAAAGATTGGAGGTATAACGCATATGAACTGCGATGGATACGGTCATCTGCTTCCTCTACGGACGCTGGAAGAAATCCGTTTCTGGAAAGAGCAAGAGAAAGAACATACGCTCATCATTCGCACACTGGTTCCTGACCTTGAGCCCTCCTACGTTAAACTTCTGGAAGAATGGGAAGCAGCCTTTGCGAACAGTGAGCGAGTGGCGAATCAGTTGATAAAACAGCTGTTGCCTGCAACCCAGCCGCCTGCCCCCTATATCATGCGAAGTATCGATCAACTCGTCCAGACAGCAAAACATCAGTCCAAAGAGTTTATCAAGCAGCTTTATATTATGCTGGAGCGCAGTGCAGCGGTGCGTGCGGTCCCACTTGCTCAAACCTTCATCTTGCATATCATCCGCGAATCAGAATATTTCCTGGGGGTATTAGAAACCCTGAGCCAGCCCGGCATTTTGCGTGAAACAGAACCACCCTCATCGATGTTGCTAGAGAATGCACTACACAACATTAAATCCAAAGTTGCCCAAGACACGCGTCTAGAAGCAACGGAATTACAAGCATCTTTAGCCGGGCAAACCAATACCAATACCAGTATATCCCCTTCGGCTTCCGCGCAGGTGCAATCGTCGTCACTCCAACCATCAACGGCTGGGACGGCTCCTGCCGAAACGCTGCCTGCATCTGCCCCGGTAAGAGAAAAGCCGGTTCCTATTGGCGGACACACGTTACCTCCCCTCCCTTACGCGTATAATGCGCTGGAACCGCACATTGACGAGCTGACAATGCGCATTCATCATGACAAGCACCATCAGTCCTATGTGGACGGTTTGAACGTTGCGGAGAAGAAACTCGCCGAATCCCGGAAAAAGAATAATTTTGAGCTCATCAAACATTGGGAGCGTGAGCTAGCTTTTAATGGAGCAGGACATTATCTGCATACCATCTTCTGGACCATTATGAACCCAGCAGGCGGCGGCAAGCCTACCGGAATGCTTGCAGAGCAGATCAAACGTGATTTTGGCAGCTATGAAGCATTCAAAAATCAATTTACCGAGGCAGCTAACAAGGTGGAAGGTAGCGGGTGGGCAATGCTGGTCTGGAGTCCGCGAGCACATCGTTTGGAAATTTTGCAGGCTGAAAAACATCAAAATCTGTCCCAATCGGATATCGTTCCACTCCTGCCACTAGATGTATGGGAACATGCCTACTATCTCAAGCATCAAAACGAACGCAAAAAGTACATCGAAGACTGGTGGAATGTCGTCTACTGGCCCGCTGTCGCTGAACGGTACGAAACCGCGCGCAAGCTCCTATGGCCACCTTACTAAGGTAATCTGGTTCCAGCAAACATAAAAAGAGATATCTCCAGTCAAAGACTGAAAGATATCTCTTTGAAACGTGCTGGTCGTCAATCCTTTATGGATGCGGCCTGAATCGCTTGGTAAGCCCAATGGGTATCAGGTACGTCCGACCAGGATTTTAGCGCTGTTGCTGCAGGTTGAAGACCAATCAATTTATTAATCATAGTCACTGCTTCAGCACGCGATACCAGTTTCTCAGGACGGAAGGTACCATCCGTATATCCTGTAAGAACTCCTGCAGCATCAAGCCGAGCGATCGCTTCCTGTGCCCAGTGTTGCTTCACATCCGTGAATGCAGTTGTTGCTTCGGATGTCACTGCTTGTTCAGCTTTCAGCAAATGTTGTAATACGCTCGCCATCTCTGCTCGTGTAATTCCTTGCCCCGGTTTGAAGCTACCGTCTGCGTAACCTGTGAAGTAACTAGCTTGAGTAGCAGCAGAGATACTGTCATAAGCCCAGTGGCCAGCTCTAACATCAGTAAATGATGCTTTACTATCAGACTCCACAGTACCTGTTACACGCGTAATGAGTGCCGCCATCTCTGCTCGTGTTACGAACCACTCCGGTTGGAAACGACCATCTGCATAGCCGCGAATATAAGGTTTGGCTGTTGCCGTGTCATCAGCCCAGTCTTTGACCCGTACCACGGAAAAGGTACTGAACTGATCCACATTGATCTCGATGCCTTGCTGGTTATTATCTTTATTCAATGTCACTACTTTACCGTGTACCAGCTCTTTTGTTCCATTGCTGTGTTCGATATACACGCCAAGATCCGCTGGTTTCACACCTGCAAGCTGTTTGCTGTCTACTGGCAGGACAAGCGTTACAGGACGGCTTTGCAGATTCGTTTCAATCGTCATCGGACGTCCCAACACCTGAATGTCTTTGGTGCCGGCGAATTGAGTAATCGTCTCGTTAGCCAGCAATCGTTGTTCGATAGCCAGACGTGTCTCCTGTTTCTTTACAGGCACGAGACGGAAATATACATCATCTGTTCTGTCTTTCATAGATGTGGCTGGAATAGTTACTTTCACGTTTGGATTGGAAATAACCAACTCGATTCCTTGTTCAGTGAACAACTTAGTCGATTCCCGCGCTAGTTTCACGTCCCACTGAGAGACTTCATCTTTCGCATCTGGAATCAAAACAACAGCTGTACGTGAGCCGGTTTTCTTTAACTGATCAATAACCGACTGTGCTTTACCTGGATTTAATCCAAGCTCGTCTTTTATCGTACCATCTGTTCCACGAGTCCGGCTGATTTCCAAGGAATCAATGGTGGAGGCCAGCTCGCCATTTGCCACATCCACTTTAATAATCTCCTTCTGTGGAGTCGATGAAACCGGTGATGAAGGCGAAGAGCTAGATGGTGATGGAGAAGGTGTCACAACAACTTCTCCCCCACTATTGCCAGGAGATTGCGGTGTTACCGATGCGGATACTTTAAACTTTGACATTCCCGCGTTGCTTGAAGATCGAACAGCAAATACATAAGGCAGACCGCTCGTTAGATTTGAAACGGTATACTGCAATTTATCCATCGGCCCAGCTACTTTAGTCCAATTCTCAGGATCTTGTGGCGCAGTACTGCCCTGATACATATATACGACATAACCGTCTACCTCAGGTACACTATTCCAGTTTAACTGAACTTGTCCATTAATAGCCTGCGGAGTTAGTGCCGCAGGTGCAGCAGGTAAACCAGGTGTGATCACGTTAGAAACGACATAATCGGACTGGGTATGATCATCGTTGAATGTAGATTTAACTGCAAAAACATAAGGCAATCCGTTCGTCAAACCATGGATGACCTTTTCACCGTCTAACATACTTGTGATATCAATCCAGCTATCAGGATCAATTGGCTCTTTGGAACCTTGATACATATAAACAGCATCCGTAACGGAAGAGTCTGAACTCCAGCTAATCTTCGCTTGAGCATCACCAGCAACAGCCTTCACTTGGGAAGGAGTAACCGGTGAGCCTGCGCTAGTCTGATAAAGTTCACTCCCTAGGTCAACCAATTCATTGTTTGGCCCATCTGCTGTAAAATATATAAAGTGATCTGTAGAGGGTTGAAGGTGATTGAAATAGAGGTCTCTTTCCTCACCTGCCTGTAAATCAACATAGGTACCATTACTTAGGGCATTTTCCTTTATCGATGACAAATCTGGATTCGTATTTGCCCAATCCACCACCCTGTTATCATAATATAAACGTGCACTTTCCGTTAACTTCACTTTTAAGTTGAATGTTGTTGCAGTGAGTTTTCCATGAAGGGGATAATCTGGATCACCACCGACAAAATCTATTCCGACTGAAGCATGTGCTTTTCCTGAGAAATAAACGTTATTCGCCATACCAAGTGTTAACACAACCATCAAAAAGAATTTCATTGGACGAGACATCCATGATAACTTGTTTTGCACTGACTTTCTCATCGTATAAACCTTCCCTTCCTTGCAGGCTTTTTGGATGAGTATAACAATGTATTCTGAACATTTTCTGAACAAAATACGACATATTTCACGATTTATCGATGTTATCTGACTCAAAAAATGAAATCCACGTAAAAAAAAGCGAATCTCTCATTAGAGATTCGCCTCAATATCGACTTCATATTACAATCCATACATAACATACCTATGTTAAGAAGCACAGCCCTCGCACGCTACATAGTTGTCGCCAACCTGTTTGCTGATGGCGATCAGATCGCCCAGTTTGATATCGGACTCTTCTGTGAACTCCAGATCGGCAATACGTGCCACAATCAGGGCAGCCGCCTCTTCTTTACTTGTTGCCATTTGGCTGAATTCTGATTTTTCACCTGTTGAAATGACTTCATACAGGTATGTATATCGCAATGTTTCCACTCTAAATCCTCTCCTTCCGAAATCACATCATACCATCTCTCTTCACCAATTCCAAGCCTATTGATAAAGAACTCAGTCGTAGCGCTGTTTCATCTGTTCTGCCGTCCGCAACACATCATCCGCATCAACAGAAAGCACCCGTTCTGTCGCTGCATGAGGATACCTGTTGCGCAATGTGCGTACCAGCGAAGCCGTATACGCAGCCGTGGAAGGCACCCCTGCCAGCTCCTGCAGACTTGCCATAGTTCCATGCTTTACCTCAGGATATCCTTCGGCTATCCCTCCTGAGGCCGCTTCATAGAATTTACGCACCTCCGCAGCAAGCCGATCCCCCTGACCTTCCACAATGATAAATGCCGTGATGATGTACGCTTTGGCCTGACGCCGCTGAGCAATACCGCAAAATTTCAATCCACCCACGCTGACATCATAATCCCCAGGACAGAACGCCCCCTGCACTTCTCCTGTCTGCGCCTGAGTTGACCAAGGAGTTAACGACTCGGCAATGATCGAAGCCATCTCGCGAAAATCATCATGAATATTAATTGCGTGCCCTGGATTGGGCAAGATCAGCGACACGTTCACAACACCCGGATTCAACGGAACTGCGGCCCCACCAGAAGGCCGTACACATACGGCTGTCCCCTGACCTTTGATAACATCCATCGCTTCGACTGCCCGCGGCAGCCTTCGGTCGCGTAAGCCGGCCACAAAAGCATCTGGGTGTCGCCATATATGAGCAACAGGCAGATGGCCTGCTCCCACACGTCTGCACATCACTTCTTCCCATGCAAAAGCATCAAGTACACTGCTGCCAAGGCGCATAAGCGGTGTCTCCCAAATTTGCAAACGCAGCGATGAATGCTGCTCAGCGGATATTCTTTGTACAGTCAACTCGCTCTTCTCTGACTCAGGCAATTGGTTGAATTGGGAAGGTATATTCATCGTCCATAACCTCCGACTATCGAATTCATATGTAGTTTCAGTCCCTCCGACAAATACGAAAAAAAATGCCCTATATAAATAAGCCGGTTCCCCAAAGGAACTCGGCTTATTTATAATTACTCTTTGACCAGAGACAGAAACTCCGCACGCTGTGCAGGGTTATCACGGAAAGATCCACGTACAGCAGACGTTACCGTCTTACTTCCCGGTTTCTTCACGCCGCGGGAGCACATGCACAAGTGCTCACCTTCTACGACAACCATCACACCATGCGGTGCAACTGCTTCGGTCAAGATGTCCGCAATCTGCGATGTAATACGTTCCTGTACTTGAAGACGGCGTGTTACCGCTTCAACCAGGCGTGCCATTTTGCTTAGACCCACAATTTTCCCGCTTGGTATATAGCCAATATGGACTTTACCAAAGAACGGTGCCATATGGTGCTCGCACTGGCTGTAGTACACGATATCTTTCACGATGACCAGCTCTTCGTGATTCTCGTCAAAGGTGACACCCAGCACGTCACGGGGATCCACTTCATATCCACCAAAAATCTCTTCGTACATCCGGGTTACACGCGCAGGCGTTTCCAGAAGCCCTTCACGTGTGCTATCTTCTCCAATCAATTTGAGAATTTGTTCGACATGATACTCGATCTTCTCCCGATTGTCGGATACTTTGGAATTCAAATAATCTTTCACGCCAGCCACTGCCAAGCGCCTCCTTTCGAACCACATCCTGCAAGCGATTTAATCACCCACAGCTATTATTTTCGGCGGCCCGAGTTTTTACGCGCAGGATGTTGAGTCGGCTGAGGCATTTTTGCGCCTGGTTGCTGGTTCTTCATCATCTGCTGGGCACGCTGCATTTGCTTGCCATTCAGGTTATAGCCCATTTGCTTCGCCATTTTCTGTAACATGTCAGGGTCGCTTTGCATTTTCTCAAGCTGTTTACGCAGGTAGAACACCCCGATGAAAAATCCACCGACCAGACCCACAATCAATGTAATAATCGGTATTACAATCTCCATCTCTTAGACACCTCTGTATGCAATATGCAATCTTAAAAAACGGATGATCAGTGCTTGTACACATCATGAATGATGAAGATTTATACCATGATGCAAACATAACACCGACCGGATTTCCTGAGAGTTATCATAGCATTTCCACACGTCCTGAGCAAACGCATTTTCCAGTTTTCCTGCTTTAAGTCAGAACACCTTCGATAAAGACCGTTGTTTGTTTTGCCAGATCGATCTCAACGACATCTAAAGAATAGCGTGTGCTACCGCGAGCCACCCGAATGATCGGTCTGCCCGGCAGACCACGGTGCTGGCGAACAATGACGCCCGTTTCCTTCGTAGACAACCGAACAGCAGTCCCGTTGGGATATACGGATACACTTTTGTTAAACTCAATCAGGATATCCCGGTCCAGCTTCGTTCCGGACATTGCCATCATCTCCTCACACGCTTCATGCGGCAGCATGCTACTGCCTGACAAACCGTTAATGAGATTATCATAGATGTTAGCCGCACTTACAATTTTGGCGAATAGATGGATATCTTTGCCCCTGATGCCTCTTGGTACACCACTGCCATCCTCATGTTCATGATGCTGTAGCGCAGTGTGTGCAACTAGCAAGCTGAACTCACGTTTATTCTTGATCACTTCAAAGCCGCGCCATGTATGATGCAGCTTTGAAGAAGGCATCGTGCCAGGAATTTCGCCTACTTTTCCAATATCATGTAACAGAGCGCCTACAGCCAGATCCTTGAGCTGATTGTAGTTGAGCCCCATATTTAACCCGATAACGGAAGACAACAAACAAACATTCATCGCATGAACATATTGTGCATTGTCTTGGGTTCGGATATCGGTTAACTGCACCAGCAGTTCTCGCCCGTTTAGCACATCATTCAATAATTTGTCTATACTGAGCGCGACTTTCTTCGGACTCCAGTCTTTCCCGGATCGTACCGCTTCAAGCGTAACGCTCATCTCATTGATAATGGCCCGTTTCGTGGCTTCATCCAGAATATCTTCTGTATCCACATCTTTAAACGCTTCATCCTGGATGTACAGCGTGGTTACCCCGATACGCTTCAGCGTATTGACCATAAACACGGTGAGTTCGACTCCGGCAGACAACAATACCGTACCGTTACTGGAGTACACTGTCTTGCCCAGAATCTCTCCCGCCTCCACGCTTTCCACGTTTACATACTTCATGAACGTCCCCCGCTCTTACGATTGCTGCTCCAAAGCGAGCAATTGCTCCTTGGTTTGCAGACCGCCTGCGTAACCCACCAGGGTGCCGTCTTTACCACTCATGCGATGACAGGGAATAATAATCGGGATTGGGTTCTTGCTAATAGCATCCAAAACTGCACGTACAGCCTTGGGCCTGCCGATCTTTTCCGCAACCTCTTGGTGGGTTAAGGCTTCTCCATAAGATATATCGGACAGAACCTCCCAAACTTGTAGCTGGAATGCAGTACCATACTGCTTAAGCTGCAAGTCAAATGTCGTTCTTTCCCCAGCAAAATACTGCCCTAGCTGCCCCGCAGCTTCGCTGAGTTTCTCTTCGTTTTTCTCATATCGGTATTCACCGACCCACGTACGGGCCCATTGTTGCAGATGAGCTTCCCGAACATGAAAAGCACCAAAATCGATATGACACAGTCCCTCATCGGTTGCACATAAGGTAAGTGTCCCGATCGGTGTCAACACCTCATCATAATACACAGGTTTGCCGTGAAGCCCGGTTACTGCAGATGGCTTCCATGCAGCTGCTTCGGATCTGCCCGAGGCGACGGACTGCTCAGGTTCACCGTCACTTTCACTTTTAATAACGTTCGCAGTCCGCTGTGTCTCCTCCCCGAACTCCGTATCTCTTGCTTGAGAAAAAGATGCTGCTTGTGTATATTGCACAGCTTCCACTGTATCTGCTTGTTGTTTCTTCACTTGCTCCGCCTGCGGTCGATCGGGTAAGGTCTCGGACGATAATAATCTCTCCTCGGCCTTCTGCAGCATACTTAGCACGTTCCCATCTTGTTCGATCGCGGCAGCTTCCCCAATAGCTCTCATGGCGTCTTCTCCTCCAATTCTACTCAGCGCCCAGGCAGCGGTTCCCCGCAGTTCCGGACGCGGATCACGCTTCAGTACCTGCGTTAGTTTCGGTACAGCGCTTTTGTCTTTGAAATTGCCCAGTGCAATGACCGCATTGCGCTGGATCGGCTTTTTGCCCCGCCAAGCGGCAGAGCTTTGACCGAAACGTTCTTTGAATTCACGGTTACCGATATCCAGTAGCGGCAACAACAAAGGCTTTACAACCTCCGGATCGGGATGAAACTCGGGATGATGATCCCAATTTTTGCCCCGATTTTTCGGACATACAATCTGACATGTATCACAACCGTACAGACGGTTGCCTATTTTCAACATAAACTCTTCATCCAGGAACCCTTTAGTCTGGGTCAGAAAAGAAATACAGCGCTGTGCATTCAATTGCCCAGGTCCAACCAGCGCGCCTGTAGGACAAGCATCGATGCATTTCGTGCATTCCCCGCAATCCTCAGTCACGGGAGTATCTGGCGGGAATGGAATGTTCGTGACAAGCTCACCGAGGAATATCCATGAACCGAATTTTGGCGAGATAATGGCGCAGTTTTTGGCACTGAACCCGATCCCCGCCCGTTGGGAGACGGCGCGATCCACAAGCGCACCTGTGTCCACCATACTTTCAATGATCGCTTCCGGTACGCGTTCACGGATGAAATTCACCAGCTTGTCCATCGCCGCGCGAAGCACCTGGTGATAATCCTGCCCCCAAGCCGAACGAGCAAAAATGCCGCGGTACGCGCCAGGCTCAGACTTCGGCGGATTGACCATTTTGGACGGATAAGCTACAGCTATGGCGATCAGGGAAGCAGGTTCGCTATCCGGGAGAGCGGGATGCACTCTTTTTTCAATATCCGGTTCTTCAAATCCTGACGCATATCCCTTATCCCGAGACTGCTCCAGCAATGACTTCAGAGAGATGAAGGGGTCCGCTGAAGCAAATCCAATATCATCTATTCCCAGTTCCGGGCCTGCCGCCTTGATCTCCTGCTTTAACGCTTCCCATACGGAGGCGGCCTGTGCTGCCCCGGTCCGTACGTTCGTCATTGTTCTTCCCTCTCTTCTATAAGGCACGTAATCTCGTTATCTTTAAACAATGAACGCCCGCCTCACTTAAGAGACCAGGCGCTGAACTATAACGATATAAGTCTTGCATACGATTAAATGTAAAGTCTACGTGCCTGTATGGTTAAACGCAAATTGCGCTTCGAAGTTGTTGTGGTCCAACATTTTACAGCTTTTTCATCTCGGAGAATGGCCAAAAAATAAACTCGGCTTTACCGACAATCTCGCTGGAAGTTATACTCCCAAACACACGGCTGTCCTTGCTTTTGCCTTCATGACGATTATCTCCCATGACGAAGAAATGATCCGATGCCAGGGTAAGCGGCCCAAAATCAGGGTCCTGTACCTCAATGTCGGTGTAACTCTCTGCCTGCTGAATACCATTTACATATAGATGATGGTCTTTGACCTCAATTGTATCTCCAGGAAGTCCAACGATTCGTTTCACCAGAAAATCTTTCTTGCCTGCATCTTCACTCGGATCACGAAGAACGATCACATCCGACCGGGCCGGTTCACCGAAATGATAGACCATCTTGTTCACAAACAGACGATCAGACTCGACCAGCGTGGGTTGCATAGACTGTCCTTTGACCATCGACAGATTAAACACAAACAGGTTAAGTAGCATCATGATCACAAAAGCCAACACAATCGTCTTCACCCAATCCCACAATTCGGCTGGCCAGGACTTCCCTGCCTGCTTGGGGACAGGCTTCTGATTTTGCTCCTCAAACGTCGAATGCTCCATAGAAGGCATATTAGAATTCAAAGAGACACCTCATTTATCAGTTTGTAGATTTATCATATAACCTTGGTCGTACTCCTTTTCAGTCTACTCTATTTGGAAGAGCGAAACAATTGGAGATGCCCACCAGCATACAGACAATTACAATCTTTTATACACGCTTTGGAAAAAAGGAAACAGGATGCATATCAGCCGCTCCCTCCTCATACAAATAGAAAGGCATATCTCTCACGCCATGATGCGTGAACAGATATGCCTAATATGAAATGAAAATCTCTTTATTTCTTTGTCTAACTACACCGAATTTACCTACATCGATTAAGCCTTGGACAAAATACTAAGTTTCTGAAAAGCACTCAGAATCTTATTGGCCCCATATCCCATTGCTTCATACAAAGGCATGGCTGCTTTGTTGTGCTCATCACCAGCCACCCAAATCTGGCTGACTTTACGCTGCTGGAACCGCTGTTCCATAGCCTCGACAAGTGTTTTACCGACGCCACGGCGACGATAGTCTGGATGAACCGCAATACGGTAGATGCATCCCTGGTTTTGATCAATCGTACCAATCAAAGCGCCCACGAGGTCTCCCTCTTCTTCCGCAACCATGATCAGGTCAGAATCCCATGACAATTGACGGGCAAACGGGCCCATCGTGTTCTCATAACACTCTTCCGATAGTGCAACCTGGAGAAGCTCCGTCATCTGGCTTGCATCACTCAACTGAAAGGAACGAACGTGCATGTTTTAAATCTCCCTTTTCGTTAGCTTAGATGAGGTTTTACCAAAAAGGGAATCCCCTTTTACCAAAAACCCGATGTTCATATAATGACAAAAAACGAGAAAATACCGCTTCTTCGTCAATTAAACCATACTTTTCTCCATAAAACACGCATTTTCTTCTGAAAGCGCTTTATTGTAAACGTTTACATTGATTTCACTTTAATTTTAACGATTTTTTCCGTCTAAATCTCATAATTTTATTCATAATGGGTAAAATATGTTTGTTATCTCTGGCCTCGCTTTTGGTTAACGGTTCGGGGGACTTAATAAACAAAAATGTTGATTAATTATCCCGAATGCGGTTTAATAATAATGGCAAGGGTATTATTACATATGTACCTTAACAACAAATCACAAAAATCTCAGGAGGTATTTCACTATGGCTTTTCAATTACCAGCACTTCCTTACGCTAACGATGCACTGGAACCACATATCGATGCACAAACGATGGAAATCCACCACGATCGCCATCACAACACTTACGTAACTAACTTGAACGCAGCTCTGGAAAGCGCTCCTGAACTGCAAAACAAAAGCTTGGAAGATCTGATCGCTAACCTGGACAGCGTGCCAGAAAGCATCCGCACAGCGGTTCGTAACAACGGTGGCGGACATGCTAACCACAGCTTGTTCTGGGAAATTATTGGACCAAACGGCGGCGGCGCACCAACAGGTGACATCGCAGCAGCAATTGATAGCGAACTGGGCGGCTTTGACAAGTTCAAAGAAGACTTCGCTAAAGCAGCTACAACTCGTTTCGGTTCTGGCTGGGCATGGCTCGTTGTAGGCAAAGATGGCAAATTGTCCATCACTAGCACACCTAACCAAGACAGCCCGCTCTTCGAAGGTCTGACTCCAGTTCTGGGTCTGGACGTATGGGAGCACGCTTACTACCTGAAATATCAAAACAAACGTCCTGATTACATCGGTGCATTCTGGAACGTAATCAACTGGGATGAAGTAAACAAACGTTACGCAGCAGCGAAATAAGACGCTGTTCGAATAAAAGAGCCTGAATCGATCCTTGTGATCGATTCAGGCTCTTTTTTGTTTATTGCTCCGTTGCCTCATCGTAGGCTCCAGCAAAATAGTTGCGAAGAAGCTTCAGAAATACATTAGGGAACGCCAGCTTCTCCATATCTTCCGGGCCGATCCATTGGTACGTGAGACCATCACCTTTGCCTGTCATTGCTTCCTGCGCCGCTTGAGCGGCGGTGGATGAAGATGATTCTGCAGCTGGTGCTGATTCTGCCATTGATGCCGCCTGTGCATGATAGGCGGCTCTGGCTTCCGCGGCGATCAGCGGAAGCTCACTGCTCTGGTCCTGCTCGGTGCACTTGTACACCTGCAGGCTCCAAACAATGTGGCTGAACACATGCTCCGCATGGGTAGCCAGCCCTTCCGGGCGGGCAGCGAAGCCTTCCGCCCACAGACTGCCGGCCAGCAAAGCCATGGCCGGCTCATCCGCCAGCGGCGCTGCCGCCTTACCCGCTGCGGCAGGCGCCGCCAGCACATGCGGCAGCTCCCACATCCGGGCCAGCAGGCCTGTCTCTGGGCGCTGGCGCACAAGCACACGGCCGCGATGAGCACCGCGGCCTTCCACCAGGGCAACCAGCCGCTGCTCAGGGCGCGGCGGCTTCGCTTTGGTCTTGACCGGCAACGTAAGCTCCCTTCCGGCAATTCTGCCGGAACATTGCTCCATCACCGGGCAAGTCAAGCAATGCGGCGCTTTGGGTGTACATACCAGCGCGCCAAGTTCCATCAGCGCCTGATTGAAATCACGCGCCCGCCCTTCCGGAATGAGCTCTCCCGCGAGCTCTTCCATCAAAACCCGGGTGCTACCCTTCATAATATCCTCATCAATGAGGAAATATCGAGACAGCACCCGCATCACATTGCCGTCCACCGCTGGTTGTGGCTGGTTGAAGGCAATGCTGAGGATAGCGCCGGCTGTATACGGGCCGACTCCTTTTAATGCAAAGACGCTCTGCTTGTCCTGCGGCATCTCTCCGCCATGCAGCTCCATAACTTGCCTTGCTGCTGCCTGAAGGTTACGCGCTCTTGAATAATATCCGAGCCCTTCCCAATTTTTCAGCACCTCTTCCTCCGGTGCCTCGGCAAGAGCCTGGACGGTCGGGAAATTCCCGATAAATCGGTTAAAATACGGAATCACCGTATCTACACGCGTCTGTTGCAACATAATCTCCGAAACCCAAGTAAAATACGGATTGTTGTGGCGACGCCACGGCAAATCCCGACGATTAATCATGTACCAATCCAGCAAATTCACGCTGAAATGTCGTTTCTGTTCTTGTAAACCCATATGCCCTTCCTTTCCTGTACCCACGTTTCTCCCGATCTCAGCGCGAGGCAATTCCTCGCCTCATTTTAAATGACGCATCTATACGTATATCACTCAAGCGGTTCACCCGCGCCCTGCTCAATGATCGCAAATGCCGCGGCCAGCTCCGTCTGATGTGTAATGCTTAGATGAATCTGGTATCTCTGACCACACGGTAGCTGAAGCCGCTCCCAGGCCTGACTGGACAAAGTAGCGACTGGACGACCGGACGGATCTGGCAACACTTCGATATCATGAAAACTCATGACAGCGCCGATCCCGCATCCGAATGCTTTGGATACCGCCTCTTTGGCCGCAAAACGCCCGGATACAAACTCCGCCATCCGTTTCCCGCGCCTAGCTGCAATTTCCTGTTCAGCCGGAGTTAAAATACGCTTCATAAATGCCTCTGCCTGGCGGCCAGACAGCAACCTGCGTAACCGTTCTATCTCTAATACATCGTTGCCAATGCCATATATCATAACGATTCACCCGCTTAATCTTTTAGGCTGTAAAAGATAATTCTTACTTCAACGAATCCGTTGCTTTCCGAACACGTATTCTATTGTAGCAGGAGGCGTGCATGGATGCGAGTACCTGTTATCCGTATTTCCACTTTTGCTAAAATTTTCTCCCTACGAAATGGCGGTAAGTTAGAACAACAAAAAGAGCCGCTGCTCAAGGCAGTGACTCTTTTTGTTAGCAACGACTCATTTGCAAAATAAAGTACGCTACTCGATTACACTTTTAAATCCGCAACCTTAGATACCAGGAATCGCATTACGTTTGTGATGTGTGCGTGTGTAAAAGGCCTCCAAACGCTCTTGCGCAGCCGGGTCAATCTGCTTGCCTTCAAGGTAATCACTGTTCGCCTCGTATGAGATGCCCAGCTCGTCCTCATCCGTTTGCCCTTCCCATAGTCCGGCCGAAGGTGCTTTGTCCAGAATGGATTGTGGCACTTTCAGGTAAGCGGCCAGCTGACGAACCTGACGTTTGTTGAGAGTGCTCAGTGGTGTGATATCCACGGCTCCGTCGCCCCATTTGGTGTAAAAGCCCGTAATCGCTTCGGATGCATGATCCGTACCTACGACCAGCAGGTTTTCTTCAAAAGAAAGCGCATATTGCATCACCATACGTGTTCTTGCTTTCACATTGCCCTTGCCTTGATGAGTCATATGTCGCGGACTGCCAAGAGATTTGAAGCCCTGCTCTACTTCCAGCGCGATTTCATTCACGGCATCCTCGATGTTTGTTTCCACAACATGCTTCAGATCGTATGCTTTGGCTACAGCATAACTATCCTGGATATCTGCTTGCTCTCCATAAGGCTGGAACACACCCAGCGTTTTGTACTCTTGATTGTTTTCCGCGGTAAGCTCGTCCGTAGCTTGTTTGCAAAGCGCTGTCGCCACAGCACTGTCAATACCGCCGCTAATGGCGATCAGCAATCCTTTGGTACCGGAATTTTTGACATACGTCTTCAGAAAATCCACACGCTTGCGTACTTCCTCAGCTTCATTAATACTCGGTTTAACCTTCAATTCAGCGATGATCTGTTGTTGCAAACTCATCGTTCATACACCCCGTTTCTACTATAATAGAATTTTGATGCTCGTTTGAAAGGTATGTTGGTGTCCAGCTAGAAAGGTTCGAATGGTTCAATAACCTGATCTGTCCAAAATGAAACGCCCCGGCATCGGGCATCCGAAGTGCGGGGCGTTCTATGAAGCGGATTAACGGCAGTAACGTTCAAACGCACTTGTCAGGTCAGCCGCGATTTCCTCTGCAGAACGATCTTCCACTTGGTGACGCTCGATAAAGTGAACGAGTTCTCCGTCTTTCAGCAAAGCGATGGACGGTGAGGATGGCGGGTATGGTGCAAAGAATTCACGCGCTTTCGCCGTAGCTTCCTTGTCTTGACCAGCAAATACGGTGTAGAGATGATCTGGTGTTAAATCGTTCTGAAGTGCTTGAGCAACCCCTGGACGACATTGACCTGCTGCACATCCGCATACAGAGTTAATTACGACCAGTGCTGTTCCTTTAGCATCAGGCAAGCTTGCTTCGACCTCTTCCGGTGTACGCAGCTCCTGGATTCCCAGACGAGTCAGCTCATCCCGCATTGGCTGAACCATATCTCTCATGTATTGATCAAATGACATCGACATTCAGTTTCACTCCTTATAATGGTTGTTCTATGATCTCGTTTGAAAAGTTAGAGGACAATAGCTATGCACCAACGAATGCGTCCATATCGAAAAAAATGGATACACGCTGTGCTATTCCTATTATACATCCCCGTGCAATGAAAGCAAGGTTCAGACAACACCTGCGGAACAGCTTTCTCTCACTTATTATGGCTATTGGTCTGGCAAAATATGCTGACGCTCTAACGTTGAAAGGCAACCTTAAACGTCGTTCCCTGCCCTTCTTCAGATTCAACGGTGATTGTGCCATTATGGCGTTCGACAATGCTCAGACACATGGATAATCCCAGTCCGGTTCCTTTTGCTTTGGTTGTATAGAATGGTTCAAATAGCTTTTCCTGCTTCACTGGCGGTATTCCCGGCCCTGTATCGTGTACACACAGTTCCACCCGGTCATCAACCATCCGCGTTTCTAAGGTAAGCACACCTTTTTCCGTCATGGCTTCCATTCCATTACGAGCAAGATTCAATACGACTTGTTTAATTTCTTTTGCATTCAGATGTAGCTTCGGCACATTATGGGCCAGCATCAGTTCGATGCTCTGACCTCGCAGATTGGCGTCTGCCCATAACAAAGGACTTAGCTCATGAATAATATCGTGTAATTGTGATTCTTCTTTTTCTGCTATACGGTTCTGAGCCAGGGACAGAAAATCATTGATAATGCTGTTGGCTCTGTCCAATTCCTCCATAACGATCCGATAATAATGATTCAGGGATTCAGGACTCTTTTCCTGCATTAACTGGAGGAACCCTCGCACCACAGCCATCGGGTTGCGCACCTCATGCGTGATGCTCGCCGCCATCTGTCCCACCAAGCTTAGACGATCCACATTATCAAGCTCACTACGCAACATCTCAAGCTCGGTAACATCCTGAATAGTAATCATAGCTCCCGAGACTTCCTTCGAGCCTTTTGCAGCATAAGCATAGATCGGCACCGTTCGGGAAAGAAATACATGCGATCCGTATCGCACGGTCAGCACACTTACTTCACCGTGAACAACCGCTTGCTGGATGCTGTGTTCCATCTTATCCGCCTGTTCTTGCTCGACAAATTGACTGGCATGTTGCCCAATCAAGTTATGCGCCAATGTACATGGAAGCTGTTCTTTTGCCGTTTGTTTCATCAGTTCGTTTACAAACACAACTTTGCCTTCGACATCTACCGTGGCTATAGAAAGAGGCACTGCATTCAAAATCTGGTGCAGTTTCTCTGTTTCACTCATGTAATGGTGATGCACTTCGGATAGTTGCTGTTCCATTCCGCGATAACGTCCCATCCGATCCAGCCACAGCTGGCTCATGCCCCCGGCAGCCAGTGCGCCTACTGTATATCCAAGTGCTGACAAAATCAGATGAAGCTTGGAATATGTGGTGTCAGGATAGACATAAACCACCCATAACAGACTCGCAACAGCTAGTTCGGCGGTAATCAGCGCGATGACCGTATTCATTTTGCGTGAACACGTATTATGCTTGAATCGTTTGGCAGACAACCATACAATAGGATAGAGAAGTATTCCCGTATGAAGAAGAAATCCGTACAGATCATAGGGATGTGCTAATAGAAAATAGAAGAGAATATGTAGAATGGACAAGGCAGCGCCTATGTGGGCTTTACAATATAGAATCGCAAGAGTAACCGGGATGATACTCAGGGATATAGGAACGGTCTCGGAACCTACGGATAATGCAAAAATCAGACAGAGTAACATACTGATGACACTTGTTGCAGCAAAGCTGAAATTGACTTTACCTGCATGATCCATCCGCATGACCTGTTGTTTGGAGAGACCCAAATATAATAAGGGAATCAGGAATACTGCCGATCCGGCCAGCAGTACTTGTAAAAGAATGTCCTTTAACGCAACCACAATGTCATCTCCTCCTCTGCCTGTACATTCCCTCATTTAATTCTGATTAAAACATAGGCGACAGCTTATTACAATATATCGCTTAAGACTGCAAAATAGAACACCGAATCACCCTGTCTGATTTCAGAAAGAGGCAGTAACAGACATTGTCTATAAAAAACAGACAAAATCAATCAAAAAGAAGGTAATTATGTATGTATGACGTTATCGTAATAGGTGGCGGTTCCGCTGGTCTGATGGCTTGTGTGGCAGCTGCCGAGCACGGAGCATCTGTGCTTTTGCTGGACAAAGGGGATCAATTAGGCCGCAAACTGGGCATCTCCGGCGGAGGACGCTGCAATGTAACCAATGCCAAAGAAACGGATGAGCTTATTCGACATATTCCGGGTAATGGACGTTTTTTATACAGCTCGTTTCAAAATCTGGACAACCAGGGCATCATGCGTTTTTTTGAAAATCTCGGCATTGCCTTGAAAGAAGAAGACAACGGAAGAATGTTCCCTGTCACGGACAAAGCCAAGACGGTTGTTGATGCGCTTGTCGGGAAAATTGTTTCTCTTGGCGTCGAGATTCGTACGAAAGAACCTGTTAAAGAGCTTATTCATAACGGTCAGCAAGTGCAGGGTGTTAAGCTAGCTTCAGGCAAAATCATTCACGGCCGCTCCGTCATTATTGCAACAGGCGGCAAATCCGTGCCGCAAACCGGTTCCACAGGTGACGGATATCCTTGGGCTGAGGCGGCTGGTCATACTATCACAGAATTGTATCCAACGGAAGTGCCAATCGTATCTGGGGAGAGCTGGATTCAGTCCAAGGAATTACAGGGCTTGTCTCTTCGTGACATTGCCCTGTCCGTACTCGATGCCAAAGGCAAAACTGTCATTTCTCACCGTGGAGATATGCTCTTCACCCATTTTGGTGTATCCGGCCCGGTTGCCCTACGCTGCAGTCAGTTTATTCGCAAAGTTCAGATGAAATCAGGGAATACACAGGTCACCATGAGTATCGACCTCTTCCCTGACTTTACCCCTGCTGCGCTGGAAGCACAAGTGAAGCAAGGCCTAGAGCAGGAGTCACGCAAGGCTGTCAAAAATATTTTGAAAACATGGGTGCCTGAACGTCTGGTTCCGCTACTGATGAAACGTGCCGAGATCGGGGACGACCTGACATTTCACCATTTCCCTAAAGGTATGTTAAACCATCTGTGCGAACTGATGAAATCCTTCACCTTCCGCGTTGACGGCACAAGATCACTTAAAGAAGCCTTTGTTACCGGAGGTGGAGTTCACTTAAAGGAAATATACCCTAAAACAATGGAATCCAAGCTGCTGCCCGGACTATTCTTTTGCGGAGAAGTACTCGATATTCACGGTTATACCGGAGGTTATAACATTACCGCTGCATTCTCTACAGGGTATACTGCGGGCATGCATGCCGCGGAGTACAGACATGTTAATGCGTAGGTAAGCTGGTGGTTGGTTGGTGTTCAGTTGCAAAGATAATTGGATAGTATGTAAGCACCTCTTGGGTAAGCGGCCTATCTATTAGCTCTGGCTTTTGGGAGATGTGTTCATGTATGAATTGCGGGCATAGTATGGACTGAGGCCCACTTATTTAAATGAAATGTTGCGTTGACTGTACTCTACTGTACTGTGTTTGTGTTGTGTTTGTTCTTGTTTGTGTTGCATTGTACTGCATTGTGTTGGTGTGGCTGACCACCCTCGTCATGAAGCAGTGCACTGCGTGCTGGGCAGGCATAAGGTTTGAATGCTAACGATCACCACGAACCTTATTCCGTGAAAATTGACTCTTTTTAAAATCTAACGATCACCAGGAACGCTATTTGCCACAAAACAGGCTTTTCCAGCTTGAAATGAGCTATTTCTACTAAAATAACGTCTCTGGAGATCGTTAGCTTTTCAAACACCTCTAAATCGTGCAAATAGCGTTTCCTGTGATCGTTAGAAAATGATCAGGTACAAACTGGCCGTTGGGACACTTACATAAAATGCATCATACGTTTGCAAAAAAAGGCACCCTATATGTCATTATCCATGACCGGGGTGCCCTTTGCTTTGTTTTAACTCTTCTTTACAGCTCTAATTGGTGTTCCAGATACACATTTCCCTCTAATGCAACATCGTTGCGGACTAGTATGTTGTTTCCCGATCTCCCCTGTTTCGTGTTCTATCCTCAAGCTTTAACACTGCCGGAAAATCCATCCGCCGAGTCATCATAAACAGGATCATCACTATAATTATGTTCGCCCTGGTCTACTCCTTGATCAACGTTTTGACCGTAATTCACCGTTTGGCTTGCGCCTCGTGCATAGCCTTCGTTCCAGTCCTCATTCACCAGATGTGCCGGAATGGATACGTTTTGGAACTGATCCAGTTGATCAACAGAAGAAGCAAACACCGCACTCCCTCCATGTGATTGCACAATCTCTACTGCGGATTGCGGGTCCTGCCGATCCGTCGGAATATATAATTCAAGTGGTGCAGATTGATATGGCTTATAGCCTAATTCCTCCAAGGTTGCTTTTGCCTCAAGCAGTGCCGAAGGATCGGAAAAATGTACTTGAAGCTCACCGTTATCCATCATGCTCTATTCCTCCTCACTATAGATAATTCTATCCTCAGTCTGTGAAACCTATTAAAATCAAGACATCCATGAATCCAGAGATACATAAACAGGACGCCCTAATATTCATGTGCTTCACATCCCTTTTCTTCTATAGCATGGGCAGTTAAACCAAGTGATATGCGCCTCGGATAGCAAATTCCTTTCACTCATCGTGATGCAAAAACAAATTATGAACGAGTCTGTCTGATCAAGCCTGCAACGGACACTGAACCATAACCCAATGCCACTGTGCATGCAGCCGTCAGAAAACCGGAAATCCAGTCCAGCCAGAACACTCCCATGACATACCCCATCAGCGCAACAAGTGGAAGCAACAACATACGCACCATGATGGAGCTTGCCTCATGCAACGCAGCAGAATCATACGTGACAAGCTGGACATACTCCGACGTAGCCAATCCATCCCAAGCACGGTACAACATCACGGTTAGCATAATAACCAGTAACCCACATAAGATGACATTGACCGGAAACGGCGGCAAAGCTACTGCTACGATAGACAACCCACCCAGTTGCAGAATCAATTTCAACGTCTCGGAATTCCGAAAAAATGCTTTAAACGCGATCTCTGCTGTCCGATTCGGAATGGAGCGTTTACGAAATAGTTTGCGAGGTTTACGAAAAACAATTGTTCGTGTCTGTGGAGACTTGGGCTTGCTCACGGCCTGACTTAACATCAGTGCTGTTAACCTGAGTCTGCTTCGCAAATCCTCACGCACATCGCCTTCAAATGTACCTTTCATACGTAATCTCATCTGGATCATCGTAATGAGCAGCAACAGAACGGCGGCAATACTGAGCATGATTTTCCACGTATACATGTCCCCTAACATCCAAGCTGATGTGCGGACAGTCATCCATCCCATGGCGATCACAAGTGAGGCCAATGAGAGCCAGCGCCGCCATCCCGTATATCGAACTTTGATAGTATGTATAGCAATGACTTGAAGTGACGCTACGGTTCCCAACCAGAAACATGTCAGCACAATCTGTAAAAGAGACATTTCATACACACGAACGAATAGCGGTGCAACCACTGCAGTAATAAGTATCATTTTTCCAAGTTGTAACACCGTCAACCGTACAAGTCCTCGCATGATCAGAGTTCGCATCCAGACCCTTCTCGATTTCAGGAACAATACATCGGCTTCTTCGATAAAAAGAAGAACTCCACCCGTCAGGATGATCAGTTCGATAATCCCTGTTAGTAAAGGGAATGATATGCCCCCGCTTGCCCATGCTGGCAATGCTTTTGTCCACAGACTGACGTAGTAGCCGATAAAATATAACATTCCTGGAACTAGCAGATACAGCCAGACTGTCCAGTCCACCACAAGCTTGAGATTGCGCCATTGTTCCCGAAGATGCTCTCTCTTTCTTCTCTGATATAGAAGATGCGGGGTATAACGTTTGGGCTCCACCATCAGGCCTCTCCTCTCTTCAATCGGATGTTAACGTGTCAAAACAATCAAACAACGACGCTTCCGGCATTTCCGCCGTAGCCCGAATCTCATCCAACGTTCCTTCCGCAGCCGACCTGCCGGCAGCAATCAGAATGAAACGGTCACAGATCCGTTCCGCCGTATCCAGCACATGTGTAGACATTAACACGCCCGCCCCGCGGCGGCGCTCATCATCAAGTAATTTCAGAAAGTCCTTCGTTGCACGCGGATCTAAACCGATAAATGGCTCGTCCACAATATAGATATCCGGTGAGGAGAGAAATCCGATCATGAGCATCATTTTCTGACGCATGCCCTTCGAGAAACTCGCTGGGAGATCATTACGGACATGATCCATACCAAAACGGACTAACAATTCCTCTGCTCTCGCAACAAACACTTCTTCTTCTATTTCATACGCTGCAGCAGCTAGATCAAGATGTTCCCACAAGGTCATATACTCGTAAAAAACAGGCTGTTCGGGAATGTAGGCATAACGCCCTTCCCCACCAATGGTTACATCATAATCGGCATGCTCCAGCAGGCCAAGCAATGTTTTAATGGTTGTACTTTTACCCGCGCCATTAGGCCCGAT
Source organism: Paenibacillus cucumis (ex Kampfer et al. 2016) (assembly GCF_019748695.1). NCBI lineage: Bacteria > Bacillati > Bacillota > Bacilli > Caryophanales > Paenibacillaceae > Paenibacillus > Paenibacillus cucumis (ex Kampfer et al. 2016). Next base: position 88,596 of record NZ_JACLIC010000051.1, read on the forward strand.
AATCCCGACCAACTCTCCCGGTGCCACGTGCATCCGAATATTCCGGATCGTAGACTGTCCTGGCGCGTAACCAGCTTCGCGAATATGTACGTTCAGAATGGAGTCGGGTAAAGCTGTTTCTTCCATCGATGCATGCTGCATGGCTTAACACTCCTGTTCTTGTCCTTTTTATACGTGATGAACTATTTATATTGTAAATGAGTTTTGTTTATCATGTTTGATCAAATTGAGCAAAAAGTGGGCAAACAAAAACAATAAACCATTAAAACTCCATGATTTATTGCTCATACATTCTTTGATCCCTATTATGTTTTCTCCTCAGACCAACAGTGAGTTTGAATCATCGAAGTAAGATCTTCAAATGAATATTTGTGGTTGACCATATCAACCGTAAAATTCTCAGCTAAGGCCTGTTCCATTTTAAAGTAAATATGATTGTAACGTAAAAACATGACTAATGCAGTAAAGGCTGTTCGTTTATTCGCATTATGAAAAGGATGGTTTTGACCTAACGACTGAAAAATTGCAGCCGCCTTCTCATAGACTGTCGGAGACGCTTCGTCACCAAAAGCAGATGATTGCGGTCTAAGAACAGCAGATTCAAGCAGATTAGAATCTTTTACACCAATCTGCTCTCCCGGGCTATACCGTTTTATCATCGCAACATTAATCGCAATTACTTCTTGAATATTTAAATAACGAATGAGACTCATCTGTCTTTAAGACCTTTCAGAGTTCGATCATACTCATCCATAACAGAAGCTAACGTATCCATAAAATCATTACTTATTCCGTTAGGCAGATTTACCTTGACCGACTTTTTAATAATAATTTCTCCGCTCGTTTGGTCGACCTCTACCTGAACCATATCTCCTTGTTCAAGTCCGATTTGCTTGAATGCTTCTGTCATCGTTATTCCAAGGCTGTTACCAAATTTCGTTACTTTTCGTTCCATCTCTCTCACCCTACTCACTTAGATTCCTCCTATAATTATACTATTCAACTGTTATAACAATTATACTATGATTCACCCATTGTATTTGGTTAAATATAAAAAAAGAAGCAGGGGCTCCGGAGCCACTGCTTCTTCATATTACAGTGAAAAACTCATATTATCGATTGCTCTCCACCATGGTCATCGTTTCGCTTTCTGCATCCGCTTTCGCGTTCAGACCCAGATCCAGCATGCCACGGCTTTCGCTGGCATAGCTGCTGCTTGCGGTACGCTCACGGTCGTTCACGTTACTGTTGCGTTCGGATTGAGCCAT
>NZ_JACLIC010000052.1:0-30609 GCF_019748695.1 Paenibacillus cucumis (ex Kampfer et al. 2016)
CTATCCTTGTTTACGTTCATCATAGCTAGAATAAAGTGTCCATATTGAGCCAATTACGATTCTACTCCGGCTCCATTACAATCACTCAAGTCATGCTAGGGACAGGGCGTGCCAAGTACTTACATCATACTAAAAATCATCTATCACAACACTTAATTCAACTAGTAACATTAATTTAAAGCTATCAGGACGAGAAGGTATCTGTTAAGTTTTGCTTTCCATTGCTCCATATGACACAGAATGTTATGCTTGCTTAATGAATTGTGCCAATTCATACATATCAACTTCCTATAGAAGCTGTACGTCGTCGGTTTAGTAACTGGCTTTAAATATCTATATAGAAACAGGAGATTAATGATGTCCTCACCTACACAACAACAGCATTCCGTCCCTTCCGGGGGAGAACAACAGTCTCAACAAACCCCTCAAAAATTCGGGTTATTACTCGCTGGAATTATTGTTATCGCCGCTACGATGCGGTCGCCCATTACAGCCACTGGTCCCGTCGTGGAATTAATCCGTTCAGACACCGGTATCGGACATACGATGGCTGGATTACTAACGTCACTGCCTTTGATCGCTTTTGCAGCTGTCTCACCTTTTGCTCCGCGTCTTGCCAAACGTTTTGGGCTGGAGACCGCACTCCTGCTTGCTGTCATTATTGTTACCAGCGGAATCACCTTGCGGCTACTCCCTTCTGTTTTGTCTCTTTATGCGGGAACAGCGCTTCTAGGATGCGGTATCGCTCTTAGCAATGTACTTCTGCCAAGTCTGATCAAACGTGATTTCCCGTTACGGGTCGGCATTGTCACCGGACTGTATTCCGTTTCGATGAATATGTTCGCCTCAATCTCTTCAGGTATTAGTGTACCCGTGGCAGAAGCCTCCTCGCTTGGTTGGCGGGCTTCATTAGGGGTATGGGCCATTCTATCCCTACTGGCTGTCTTTCTATGGCTTCCGCAGGCACAGAGAGGGCGCAAACAGATGCTCTATATCACTTCCCAGAGCGAGAAGGCACCCACACGTCTACGCACTTCTTCTCTTGCTTGGTTCGTGACGTTGTTCATGGGCATTCAGTCGTTAATCTTCTATACAACGATAACTTGGCTTCCCGAGATCCTCGCGGATCAAGGTTTTAGCGCTGCCTCAGCTGGCTGGATGTTGTCTTTGATGCAAATGGTTAGTGTACCTGCTACCTTCATCGTGCCGATTCTGGCTGGAAAAACACGAGATCAACGCCTACTCACCACCTTAACGTGTTTATGTCTCATCGTCGGATATGCGTTACTATTCAGCACTGCACCTGTTCTCGTCACCATCGGGGTTGCGCTAGCCGGAATTGGTGCCGGGGCCTCCTTTGGTCTGGTCACGATGTTTTTTGTCCTTCGCACACGTCATGCGCGAGAGGCAGCAAGTCTTTCGGGAATGGCTCAATCCATTGGATACATGCTTGCTGCAGGAGGCCCTTTACTGTTTGGTTTAATGCATGACTGGACCCATGGATGGTCTCTCCCTCTGCTCGTACAGGTTCTTCTTGCGATCGGACTGCTTATGACAGGACTCCAAGCGAGCAAAGACCGAACTGTTTCTTAGTTTTATAAAAAAAGTTCACCAGGAGACCGGATAGCTATCCTTCCCTGGAAACAACAACAAAAAACGGCCTCCCCCTGTACGCTTAACAGGGAGAGGCCGTTTCTTATCCTTTGTCCCGATTACCGGCTTTACGCCGGTCAGGGGACGAGGCACTACTTTTCCCAAACTATCTGCTTGAAGTAAAAGCTTTAGCTCACAACCAATACTTCTAGCTCATTACCCATAAATGCGTGCTGCCCTTACTTCACCTTCACCGTAATGGTATTGGTGGTTGTCACCCCGGCAGCGTTAACCAGCTCGGCACGGTACGTATACGTACCAGATGCTTTGCCTTTCACCGCGGTTATAGCAAATTGAGGCAGAGGTGTTGTCGCTTTGAGTGACTGTGTATCGATCAACTCATCATTCTCGTAAAGACGATACTCGGTTGCGTTGGTTCCCCACCACAAGTTCATCATCACTTTGTAATTGCCGTCTACATCCCAGTTATCATGGGAGAGTACTGCTTTACCAGGCAATGCATCGGTTACTCGTACAGTCAGCGTCTGACTGCGCGTCACGCCTTTGTCATTGGCCAGCTCGGCAACATACGTGTAGGTACCATTGGTTTTACCTTTAATTTTCGTTTGAGCGAACTGAGCCCAAGGTGCATTGTAAGTCAATTTTTGCGAATCAACCAACACGCCATCCTCATACAGTTTGTAGCTTGTCGCATTCTCACCCCACCACATGTTCATGGACACCGTGTAGTCGCCCCCTAACAGACCATTCACAAAGCCGTTATTGTGGGACAAACTAGGTGTTCCAGGCGCTCTCGTAGCCGGAGTTTCAGGTTCAGTCTGTGCAGATTCCACTTTAATGGTAGTGCTAGCCTTACCAACAAGACCTTGCTCATCTTTTACCGTTGTTTCCACCGTGTACGTTCCGCCTTCAACACCCTCCAATGGGTATTTGAAGCTACCGTCCGCCTGAACATTAAACGTGCCTTCTTTCAACGTTGAGCCATCCTCTTTTTTCACCACATAGGATGCTTTGAGTGCCGTCGTCGGATCAAATGTAATGCTCCACCCTTTAGCCAGTGCAGGCGCAGCGTGGAAATACAAATCATCCACCGTACCGCCAATAACAATAGCATCCTCCGCTTTGAAGTCCAATGATTGCGGAACAGTTACTGCTGGAGCTGTCTTTTTAACCAAAAACGGAGGTGTATCTTCTTTATAAGTCTTGCCATCCGTGCCGATGGTTGTGATATCTACGGTATACAAGCCATCTGCAAGTTCGGTGACTTCTTCCGTTGTGTAATCCGAATACTGACCATCCCAAGCCAGCGTGTATCTGGCATTTGCGTTGAAGTTATAGTAATTACCAAAGATCGAGCCAATGTATCCATCTTGATAATGACCACCTTCAGGATCAAGGCCGTTATAAATTTCAATGAGTGCAAACGTCATTGGATTATGGAATTCCATTGCAACGTTCAACGTATCCAGCGAACCGTCTGCCTTCAACGGATAATAGAACGGATTTTTCGTAGTTCCTTTTACCGTTTCAATATATTTCACACCGCTTGAAGTCACATTAAAGTGAGCCACATACGGCACTGTAAACGTGTTGGTTCCATTTGTAATTTCAATGTAGCCCTGTGCCTCGGTTAGTGCAGTGACACCACGAGGAACCGTAACCGTTACAGCGAGTTCTTCTTCTCCATTCAAAGTGAATGAATTTTTATCAACGGCAACTGATACCCCAGGCACGGTACGAGTCGGATTCACATTCACCGTGTACTCGCCACCGCTTCCGTTCAAGGCCTGAACCTTGATCGTTTTGGTTACTGTTTTTGCATCCGTACTTAAGAAGTTACCGTAGTTAATGCTTCCTGTGATGTTTTCTTTCTCGACAACCGATCCACTCTCGGTATACTGAGTCACATCCATGACTTTGACAAAAGCGGCTGGATCAATGGATTTCACCGCTTGAATGCGGCCTGCACCTTGATCAAACACGTCATATTTAGCTGTGTCCATGATTTTGGCATTATTCATCAAAGCAACTTTGACATCAAAAGGTGTCCAGTCCGGGTGCTTTTCAAGCAACAGCGCAGCTAGACCGGCTACATGCGGTGCAGCCATACTTGTTCCACTTTTGCGATCGTACGATTGAGCATAATCGGCACCTGGCTCATCTTTACCATAAGCAGGGACGGTGGATAGAATGTTGGAGCCCGGTGCAACAACATCCGGTTTGATATCCAACGTTACTTTTGCAGGCCCGCGGGAACTGGAAGAACTCATCTCATCCCCAGGTGTTTGACTGCGCTCAAAATCACTGAAGCTTACTTCAACAGGTTGCCCCGCGTCCAGTTGAGCTTTAATGACTTCACCATCTTCCTTCGACATGCTCAGTGTCGGAATCAGGTCGAAGTTATCACCAAGACTTACGCCAATCGGACCAGGAATATTGTTATACACAATAACTGCCACGGCTCCTGCCGCTTTGGCATTAGCAATTTTCTCGACAAAAGCAAGTTCTCCGCGTTGAATCAACGCGACTTTACCTGTAAAATCTTTACCTTCAAAGTCAGCTGGTTTACCCAAAGCTGCAAATTCAACATCATATCGACCTGTCAAAACCGCTTCAGGATCAGCCGCAAGACTCCATCCCATCACATCCAGACGATATACAGATTCGGTAACAGATAAGGAGGTCACTTCGTCCGTTGTTTCATTCTCAGCATTGGCTACTGGAGCTTCAGCTTGATCAGATTCAGGCTGTGCTGATGCAGCATCTTCAACTCCGTCTTCCGATGTAGTCGCTTCCGCTCCACCTTCTGGCGCGATTACTGGTGTAACGGCAGGTTCCTGTGTTTCAGGTGCATTCCCCAATTCCGGAGTTTCCTCACCTTCTTCACCGATCCAGAAATGTGTATTCGCCGTAATGACCTGACTAGGCCCTGTAGAGTTACCTACCGTAATTGCCATAGCCGAAGCCCCCGGTGAACCCAAGGTATAACGATTAGGCCCGCTGTTACCACTGGATACAACCGCAGTTACACCAGACAGCATCGCGTTGTTCAATGCAACCGAAGTGACATAGCTCGGATCATTACCTTCAGCACCAAGCGACAGGTTGATGACATCCATTCCGTCCGCTACTGAGCGGTCAATTCCGCCGAGTACCCAAGACGTCTGTCCACTGCCATAAGGTCCTAAAACACGGTAAGCATAAATATCCGCTTCAGGAGCAATCCCGATGACCCCATAGTCTCCTGCTTCACGAGCAGCGACCGTACCTGAAACGTGTGTACCATGAGAAGTATAATAAGAGCTTCCTCTTTCATTAAGCTCAGGCTGGCCTGATGCTTTCCATTCCTGATAGGTCGCTTCATATGGATCATCATCGTTATCTACAAAATCCCATCCACCTTTATAAGCATCGCGCAGATTCGGGTGATTGTAGTCAATACCGGTATCAATAACGCCAACTTTCACACCTTTTCCTTTGTACCCCAGATCCCATACTTCAGGAGCTCCGATAAAAGGGGCTGTATCTTTCATGTGCGGATTCACTTCGCCTGTGTCAGGCGCAAGCGTCACTTCATAGTCAGGATATACACTGACTACACCTGGTATTTGAAGCAATTGTCCCAATTGGTTCCCTTTTATTTCAAGGGCTACACCATTAAGAGCATATGCATAATTGTCCAGCACTTCGTGTTTGATTTTTTTCTGAGTGAGGCTATGTACAAATGACTGTTGTTGGTTTTCAACTTGAGTCACAGCCTTTGTTTCCATAGAGGAGGTAAATGATCTTCCTGAGAGGGTTGATTCGCCTTGAGCTACAGCAACAGGTTTGTTAGAAAGCTCAACAATGACTCGTGTGTTCTCTCCGCCGAGACCATTCAGGCTTTTATCCAAAACTGGATCGGCAGCAATTCGAGCTTCCCTATTGGCAAGCACTTCTCTCATTTGCTTTGCTTTGGTGCTGTTTAATGTGTTATCCAGTTGAATTGCGGAGTCTGCAGAAGCAGCTCCAGCTGCAGGCAGGATAAGGGAAAAAACCATAAGGACACTCATTAACATAGATATCAATCGTTTATTCAAGGCTATGCCCTCCTTCTTCGTGTAGATGCCTCACCAATGGGATCTTGCTGCCAGAAGCACTGCAATACTTTCGACCAAGTTCACCGCCAATCTGCAAGATGTTTGACCCCTGGTAAATTATTCTACCAAAATATCACAAATTCCTTCTAATTACTTACATTTTGATATAGAAATTACTTATATGGGTCTTTAGTAGGGTGAATATTCGCATTTGTATATTTTTGTCGTTTGGATATTTAAATTTTAAATTTCCAATATGAAAACAGGAAAAAACCACGCTTTTCTGAACGAAAGAAAGGCATGGTTTTCTATGATTTCCATTGCGGATTTTCAGTTTTGATTGGTTTTATACGATTTTCACCGATGTAAGGAATGGGAGAGAAACGTTGCCAGTTGAGCGATATAAATTCATATAACATTAACTTTAAGTGATTCAATATTTAAACTCCGGGTTTGAATGCCTCAATACGAATACGTTTGTAATCGGCATAAATCGCGTCGTTTTTCCACAGCTTAGGAATCACGATCTCGCTAATCTCCTGACACCATTCCTTCACCTGCTCAGAGCTGAAACCCTCAAAATAGTCATCTCCAAAATGAGCCAACCAGCCTATGATTCCATCTTCCCCATCTGCTAGTTTGGTAGGACGGTCATAGTGATAGGCCTGACGAACCACAAAGCCTCTGTCTTCCAAAAGAGTGCTGTATTGTGCAATCGTCGGAAAATACCATGGATTACGTTCGGAAGCCTTGATCCCTGTATGCCGTTCCAGCACTTCCTCCAGTGCGTTAACGATGATCTGCACATTCCCTTTACCGCCAAATTCGGCCACAAATCGTCCTCCAGGCTTCAGTGCATGCCACACACCGTCTACAACATTTCGAGGCTTTCGCATCCAGTGCAACGCAGCGTTAGAAAAGACCGCATCGTACTGTCGCTCTGTTTCGAACTGCTGACCATCCGCTTCCCAGAACTCCAATTCCGGAAACTTTTTTTTCGCTTGAGCAATCATATCTGAGGAAGCGTCTATACCAGTCACTGCTACCCCGTATTGGGAAATCTCTTGCGTTAAATCACCGGTTCCACAGCCAAGGTCAAGGATAGATTCTCCTTCTGTCGGACGAAGCCAGGGTATGAGACTTTTTCCATACTCCGATACAAAAGCCAGTTGATTGTCATACTCTTGCGCCTGCCACTGATTAATTGATTTCATCTGCTCCACCGTCGCTTTCACTGTTGATATCCTCATTGTGGCACAGATTTTCTTATTGATAAAATATATATATTCTATTTCACTTATAGGAAAAACCAATTAAACAACAATGTTGTAAGCAGAACCAATGCTTAGCTCGATGAAGGAAAAAGATGAAAGAGAAATATGCACATCACATGCATCCTATCGATGCGGATGTTCCGGCGAATCGCCCGAAGTTCTTTTCCCCATAACGCAAAAAAAGCTTCCCGAAGGAAGCTTTTTCTGCTGACGTCCCAGGAGGGATTCGAACCCCCGACCGACGGCTTAGAAGGCCGTTGCTCTATCCTGCTGAGCTACTGAGACAAATATGTACAATAAAATTCGGCACGATCTCTATTATACTCCGATTTCTATTTTTAGCAATAGTTTTATTAAAAATTAATAATGCATCCCAATAACAACCAGTATCGTATGAGTATGTATACTTAGACAAAAAGCCGAATAAGCTAATCTTTTTGAGGTAATATTGAAGTAATAACGAGAACTATCAATCGTAACCGTACCGAGTGTATACTTATTCAGCACCCTTCCATCTGGGTAATCTGTTGCATACATACATTATGACATTCTATTGAAGGAGAGAATATTTATGAGACAACTTTTATCATCACTATCCTATTTCAGCATTTTTTTTGCCCCGTTTCTGTTTCCCATTATCGTATGGATTGTGGCGAGAGATGAATACATTGAAGGACATGCGAAGCGAGCACTTTTCTCCCATGTCTTCCCTTTCCTTGCGGCGATCCCGCTACTGTATTTCTTCATAACAGCCCACAGTTTAGCATCAGCGATCGGGTTTGTCGTTCTGTTCTTTGTCATATACGGCTTGAGTTTTGTATACAATGTGGTAAAAGGAATTCAAGTTCTACGTGAATATTACTGATAATACTGAATGTTACTAATACTAGCACATCGATATCAAAATATGCCCTACCACAAACAACCCGCTATGATGTTACGGCGGGTTGTTTGTCTATTAACACTACTCTTTATTCTGCATACGTTACGCTACGTTGTTTTCTGTTACTCGAAACTTCCTCTACTTCACATCCCATTTCTTCACTACCCTAACACTTATCACTTGTACAATTGTGCTATCTGATTACCCCTGACCAATCAGGTACCGTTGCAGCGTAGGGCCAAGCAATCCAAAAGCAAACAAATTACTTTGAAATTGAGCTTTATCCTCTTCTGCCGTAATGCCCTCGCTATTTTCAAATGCCGTTTCCGTCGCATCTTCAAAGGCGGTATGCATGTTGTTGTTATACCAGTCAATGGCTCCATCCGAGTGATTCCGCACAATACGTACCACTTGCAGTTCATTGGCGGGCTGAGTACTAGCTACATATACAAGTAATGATGGATCTCCCGCATTGCCAGGCTGTACTTCAACCTCTGCACAAGATAACCCGTCCACTTCCGTTAATCTGCGTATTTTAGCGTCCTGAATGGCATACATCGTCATCTTCTCCTTTTGTTCTGATCATTTGCAATTGTATTAATCGCTTCGTTTTCATCATGTTGCTCACTCTGTTCATGTCGTTTGTTCAATCTGGTGCTTGGTCTCTGGCGTTCCCAACCGGTAAATTTCCCGGTATACCTGTTGCAAAACAGTCTCATAAGCACGATTCACATCATGTTCTGGCGTGTCCGGCCAAGGAAATACCATTCCTGGAAAAGCTTCTTCTTCCTTTTCCTGCATAAGATATAGCAATCCCAGTAAATGTTCGGCTTCCTGCGGCGTTGCCTGAATCACCCATTCATATGACGTTACAGACGAATCCGGTATGACAGAGCGGCCCATGACGGACACATAATAGTTGGTCCTGTCCATTGCATGCACTCCCCTTCACAGGCGCTTAAAGCTGTTATCCCTACATGTAGTTTCCGAAGAGGACAGACATTTTATGCCTGCATTCGGCATATATTTGTTACGACCTCTGACGAAAAAGACAACATTTGCTAACTGCTTTCGATTTTTGGAAGCATACGGATGAATGACTCGATCAAGAAAGGATGAACAAACCATGTGCGGTATAACCGGCTTCGTACAGTGGAATCGGGATTTGACACAGGAATCGGAGTTGCTCGTTCGGATGACGAATAGCTTATCGAACCGTGGCCCCGACGCTTCGGGTACATGGATTTCCAACCCCTGTGCTTTTGGACATCGCCGCCTCAGCGTAATGGACCCGGAGAACGGGGCACAGCCCATGCATGCGTTACAAGGAGACACCTCCTATACCGTTGTGTATAACGGAGAACTATACAATGCACCCGAATTAAAAAAAGAGTTGCTTCAGCGTGGGCACCATTTCCGTACGCAATGTGACACAGAAGTTCTGCTCGCTTCGTATATCGAATGGGGGCCGGTATGTGTTGAAAAGTTTAACGGTATCTTTGCTTTTGCAATATGGGACGGCGCAAGAGAACAGGTCTTCTTAGCCCGTGACCGGCTGGGCGTCAAACCTCTGTTTTACAGTAATGCAAAAGATACACTTGTATTTGGTTCAGAACCCAAAGCGTTGCTCCTTCATCCAGATGTGGAAGCTGCAGTAGGACCCGAAGGACTCGCCGAAGTATTTATTGTAGGACCTGCACGAACACCAGGACATGGTGTATACTCTTCACTTCATGAACTGAAGCCCGCTCACGCCATGATATACAGCCGGAATGGGATCAAGACCTATGCCTATTGGAAGTTAGAATCGGTGCAACACGAACATAATCTGGAAGAGACTGCAGTTGAAGTACGCCGTCTGTTGCAGGATACGCTAGAACGCCAGTTAGCTTCCGATGTTCCTGTATGTTCTCTTTTATCCGGCGGCCTTGACTCAAGTGCTTTATCAGCTTTGGCTGTCGATTATTATAACCGAACAGGGCAAGGTCAAGTGAGTACGTATTCGGTTGATTATGTGGATAATGCGAAACACTTTCAAGCCCATTCCTTTCAGCCCGGGGCAGATGGCCCATGGATTCAGCGGATGGTGGATGAGCTCAAAACCGATCATCACTGGATCGAGATTGAAAATGGTGAACTCGTTCATGCACTGACTCAAGCTATGCTGGTAAGAGATTTGCCGGGTATGGCAGATGTCGATTCATCCTTGTATCTATTCTGTAAAGAAATCAAAAAAGGAGCAACTGTCGCCATCTCCGGCGAAGCTGCTGACGAGGTATTCGGCGGGTACCCGTGGTTCCACCGAGATGAAATGCTGAATTCAGGTACATTCCCTTGGTCCGTTGCACCCGACATGCGAGCAGGGCTGTTATCCCCAGACATTCGGGAGTGGATCAGACCGCTCGACTACCTTGCAGACCGATACTCGGATGCCGTAGCAGAGGTTCCGTTACTGGAAGGGGAAACGGGGAAAACAGCTCAGATGCGTGTTATGTCTTACTTGAATATTACCCGCTTCATGCCTACCCTGCTGGATCGAAAAGACCGGATGAGTATGGGTGCTGGTCTGGAAGTCCGCGTCCCTTATTGCGATCATCGGCTGATCCAATATGTGTTTAACATTCCCTGGGAAATGAAAATTACCGGTGGAAGAGAGAAAGGCATTTTGCGAAAAGCGCTTGAAGGTGTCCTGCCTGACGATGTGCTGTATCGTAAGAAGAGCCCCTATCCCAAAACACATAATCCTCAGTATCTTGCAGCAGTCAAGCAACAGGTCCTTGAAATACTGGATGATCCAACATCACCATTACTGCCTCTTATCGACAAAGTACAGATTCGTAATCTCGCCTCTTCACCAGATGCTTCATCCAATCTGCCGTGGTTTGGTCAATTAATGTCAGGGCCCCAGTTGTTCGCTTATCTGACTCAAATCAATAGCTGGCTGAAAACATATAACGTTGCGATCCGATAATTCAATTCGCCTTCTTTCACGTACAACTTTAAGCACTGCACTTCCCTGTAAGCTATCCTGATAATTAGAGCGTTCATCCACAAAACCACAATAAAAAATGCCCCGTACCATTAACATGGTGCAGGGGCATTTCTCATATTTACCTTTTCTTAAATTAAGAAACTTTAAAACGAGCAACAGACTGCTGTAACATCTCCGCCATAGATGAAAGATCATTCGCAGCCGATGCAATCTCTTGCATTGCAGACAATTGTTCTTCGGTTGTTGCACTTACTTCTTCTGTGCCCGCTGCCGCGTTCTCCGTTACGTCCATGATTGATTTCATAGACGCATTAATCTGCTCTACACCAGCATTCATCTGTTCAATGGAAGCAGACACCTCCTGCGCTTGTCCCGCAACACCACTAACTGAAGTTCGAATGTGGTCAAAAGTAGATCCTGCCTGGTGCACTAATTGAATTCCCTCTTGCACTTCAGAAGATACCACACTCATCGAATGCGCAGCATTTCTCATGCCTGTCTCAATGGAAGAAACAAGTCCGACAATTTCTCCTGCAGACTGTGCAGATTGCTCTGACAATTTTCGAACTTCGGTAGCCACGACCTGGAATCCTCTTCCGTGCTCTCCAGCTCTCGCCGCTTCAATGGCTGCGTTAAGAGATAACAGATTCGTCTGGGCAGATATTTCCGAGATCGCGCCTACCATTTTCACAATATCTGTCGAGTGCTTACTGAGTTCTTCAATAACTCCCGCAAGGCTTGAAACTGTATTCTGAATGGAATTCATCTGACCAACCGCTGTGCGAATGGATTCACTACCCGATATCGTCTGAGCAGAAGCTTCAGCAGCCTTCTCGGAAACAACCGTTGTATTTTCAGCCACTTGCCGGAAACCGGTAGCCAGTTCATTCATCGTCTGGAATCCTTCGCTGACCATACGAACCTGGGCATCCATCCCTGTTGCGATCTCACCCATCGTAGTGGCTACTTGTTCATTAGCTATAGCCGTCTGTTCGGTACTTGCCGTTAATTCTTCCGACGAAGCTGCTACACGTTCTGCACCATCATTCACTTGATGAATCAGAGAACGCAAATTGACGGACATCACATTAAATGCTTCAGCCATCTCCCCGATCTCGTCTTTGTTACGAACCTTCAATGGTTCCCCTGTTAAGTCACCTTCCGCAATACGGCTAGCGGCTTGTGCAACAGCCTGCACCGGTTTGGAGATCATTCGGCCGATGATAATTGCGATCGCTAAGCCAATAAGAATAGAAACGATACCCAGGATAATGATCAATCGAAGAACCGTAGCTGTCTGGACATTGGCCGCGGCGATCCCTTCGTCCATTGCTTTTTGCTGATGATTTTCCATCGACTCGACAATGTTTTCAAATTCAGTTATAAGCGGCGGGACGGTATTCTCCATTAACCCGGATATTTCCTCCACATTCCCTTGCTTAGTCAAAGACATTATATTTTTGGCAATGTCATAATATTTGATCATCAATTCGCTCGAGTCTGCCAGATATTGCTTCATATTGGAACTCGTAACTGTCGCTTTTAAATCTTCGCTCAATTTTATGTAATCTTCATACGCTTGCTGAAATGCGTCCTCATTCTCCTGACCAGGTTTCATGATGTAATTCCTGAGAGCCACTTGTTGTGATTTCAGGTCAATCGTCATATTTTTGATTTTAAGCAGTTTGCTTGTTCTATCATTGATTAAATCGGTGTACGTTTTCTCCAAACTCACAAATTGAAAGTATGAAATAGCTGTAACCGCTATCAGCAACAATAGAACGGATGAAAAACCGATAAGTAACTTTTGACTGATGGATATCCTTTTCACGTTGAGTTCCTCCCGAATTTCAATACAAGTATGTAAGATGATATATTTTTTTCATATTCACCCCCTAAACTAGACTAAAGACCTATAATATGATATAAAACAATATAATAATTATATATATCATTTAATAAACGGGTCTTTATTCCTAATTAATACTAACCCAAAACCACCAAAACTTGAATCAGAAATTATTTTGAATTTGCAATAAAATAAGTCAAGACCTATTTATCAAGGGTTTTCGAATTATTTCTTTATTACAGAAAATAAAAAAAACACCTTCCAGTACACTTGCAAACAAACCTTAAGGTTTGAGGCAAGCACTTACTGTAAGATGAATTTATTGATGAATAAAGGTCGGATTCCGTTCCAGTAGCCCTGTGCCAAATGTTTCTCTGAACGGGGAATCCTGCATATGAATATAACCGATGTAACAGCCGCATTTTTTCATGCCACAAGGACGATCTTTAGCCAAAGCCTGCAAGCCATCACGATAGAGATGACCGATGATCCGTCGATCCTTATAACATCTTTTTACATGACCCGAGCCTTGAACATAAAACACATCCGTGCCTGCAGCACAGCGCTTGCCCAAACTATCATAGTCCTGCAGATTCCCCTCAAAGAAAGGGTCAATGTCCTTGAGAAACTTGATTTCGTCCGGGGTGTAGTAGTTCGGCCGATCTTTGAACGCATTGATCCACATATATACATCGTCAGGTAGGGCATTCCTCATGGATTCTATGGCTGGAAATGCACTGCGTAGTCCAACCGTGCCGACGCTGAAAGACAGCCCCATCTGCCGTAATGTCATACATTGGTTCACAAAGGAAGTCTCTTTGGTCTCGCGAGGGTGATACGTTGCCCAAAAGGCCGCTTTGTCTACATGCAACTCACTTGCCCAATCCAGTTTCACAGAAAGGTTCGTCTGAATCGCTACCTTATCCACATGAGTCATATGTGACAATTCAACCATCGCTTCCCGATACCAGCGCCGCACCAAAGCTTCTCCGTAGGGGTTAAAGAATATCGAAAATCGATGCCCATGAATCTCCTGTTCTCTGACCCAGTTTACAAATTGGCGTAGCTGCTGTTCGTCCACATTTAACGTTTCTTTGGAATCCACTGTTTTGCTGAACGGACAATAGGGACAGTCATAGTTACAAGAGGATAACTTCCCCCGGTAATATAAGGTCGCTCTCATGAGAAAACAAATCCTTCCATCTGCTCCCGAATATCCGCAGAAATAAGCCAGTCTCCAATGGCATCGGAATATCCAAGTCCATTCTCTGTCAAACGCAGTACTCGCTCATTTTCTTCGACATCGAAGCATGCCATCTCTTCGACCAACAATTCGTTCAGCCAAGGGTAGTCAGACATCACATCTGTTCCGAACCTCTCCTGGTAAGCGGACAACATGAGTCCTTCCCGATGTAGCAGCGCTTTTAATATAAATCGGCGTTTCTGCTCTTCGCGGCTTAACACAATGCCATAATCAGCCACATCGTAACGCTCGGTGCCTACATAATCAGCAATAATGCTTTGTGTTGTCTTATAGGTCACACCGTATTTAGATGCATAATGGACCTCGCTCGTATAGGAACGGGCACCACATCCCAGACCGACCATGCCCTCTTCCTGACAACTGTACGGTAAAAGTGCTTTGGCAGAAGACTGCTCCTTCGCAAATCTGCGCATCGAATATTGGGTGTACCCTTTGCTTTTTAAAAGTTCACGTGCAGCTTGGTAAAGTTGCATTCGTATATCGGGTCCTTGACGCTGAATATCCTCTGGCTTTACGATCGTGTTTTCCCGTGTATATAGAGGATAAATAAATACTTCACCCGGATCATAAGCCAGGACACGTTCAAGGGAATAGATCCAGGTCGCCTCGGTTTGCCCCGGTAAACCGTAGATCAGATCCAGATTCAATAACGGAAAATCATAACGAACCAGCTTCTCCAGCGCGCGTTCTACCTCTTGAGGTTTTTGCGGACGATAGATGGCGGAAGCCTCTGCTTCAATAAAACTCTGAATCCCCATACTCACCCGATCCACACGCCGTTCCTTCAAGATGCTTAATTTCCCATCCGTAACAGTGTCCGGGGATGTCTCCACCGATATCGAAGCTTGCGACGTATCTAGTCCCATCGTATGTTCAGCAATGTCAAACAGACGGCTTAGCTGTGTCTCATTCAACAATGTGGGTGTTCCCCCACCAATTGCAAACCTCGAATACGGTCTACGCGAAGTCACTGGCGCCCACTGCTTCGCTTGACGTTCAAGTGCGTCCACATACTGTTCATGGCTGTCCTGCCGCTTGTCCGGCAGTGTGAACAGATTGCAAAACCCGCAACGAGCAGCACAAAAAGGGATGTGCATGTATAAAAAGTAAGTCTCCGTGTCTTCCTTATCCCACAGAGATTGCAGCGGAATGGGCGGATTCAGTTCACGATATGCTGTCTTATGCGGGTAAGAGTACAGATAGGAACGATAAGGGAATGTCAGCACATCACGAAGACTTGCTGCTGGATCGGAGCCAGACTGTGTGGCACCTGCTGTAGTTCGCTCTGCATACTCACTCATCGGGCTTCCCTCCTTATAAAATAAATTCACGGTACGGCACCGTCCAAACTACATCATGCGCCAGTCGGTGTCCGTGATATCCATCTTCACCATAGGCGGTACCATGGTCAGAAAAAGCAAGGCAGAACGTTGGCCGTTCGCGCGCTCTCATCGCTTCAAACAAAGGTCCTAACGCCTTGTCCACATATCGCAATGCGGCTCGCTGCGTATCTACCGAGTCCTCCCGGGCTCCCTCAACGAAGTATCGGTTGGGGCCGTGAATGGCAGAAACGT
Organism: Paenibacillus cucumis (ex Kampfer et al. 2016); assembly: GCF_019748695.1. Classification (NCBI taxonomy): domain Bacteria; kingdom Bacillati; phylum Bacillota; class Bacilli; order Caryophanales; family Paenibacillaceae; genus Paenibacillus; species Paenibacillus cucumis (ex Kampfer et al. 2016). Next base: position 15,530 of record NZ_JACLIC010000052.1, read on the forward strand.
TCATGAAAAGAAAAAGCTTCTCGTCTGGCCCAGTCTGATCGAGTAACTTTAAGGCATGGTTGACTTGATTCTCTGTTGACCTTGGATTGGTAACCCCAAAATTCATGCGCCAATAACTTTGCTGAAAATAACCAGGCAACACTTTGGCGAGAGGATTCTTTTTCGTAAAAAATATGACGCCACCGATACAGATCGTTCGATACCCTTCAGCGGCAAAGCCGGACACGATATCCGGCGTATCAAACAACCAAGTATGAGGATGAGTTTGAAGTCCCGTATTTCGAGAATGGAACAACCTTACATGCGATGCTTTGTCTGTATTGGCAGGTGTGGGCATAAAACCGCCAAAAAAAGCATGGTGAGCAGCATACGTAAAGCTCCCCGGGGTATGCCGTTTCTCCCACGAACCGGAGCCACACAGATTGGGGCAATGCTGTTCTTCCAGCTTGGCAACATCATATCGTAGCGTATCCAGTGTAATCATCAATATATCATGGGAGCCTACAATGGTGTTCATATCAGGCATGTCTAACAGGCTCCTTTCGCAAAAGCTTCATCTCCCATTCATACGGGGTCAACTCTTGATGTCTGACTCGGTATAACAAGTCTCCGAACGGGTTCACGTCCAGCACGTACGCTCGTGGTTCCATGCCACTGGTAAGCATCACATCAATGCCTGCCGACCATGAATTGGGAAAAGCCAGCATCGTATCACGAGCTACTCTCTGGATCATCGACATATGTGGGTCGGGCAGACCAGCTTCCGCCGGTAGCATGCGCTCATTCCGTAAATGAAGATTGGTGATTGGTGTACGGCTAAGACGCATGACTGCATGACCGGCCTGTCCTGCCATCACAAGTTGGCGAATGTCATAAACACGTTGATCCAGCATAGCTTTGGGCATCCACCGTTCTATCTGAGCTCCTTCAGCACAAAGCCAGTCCAGCAGCGTACGAATTTCTTCAGGATGTGTATACTTTTGCAGTTTACCTTCATTGTAAAAGAGCGTTTGACCCTGGCTGGTCTCCATACCTACGGTTGTCACAGCAATCTCTACACCTGTTCGCGGATTCACTTGATATGCAACTACTCCAGAAGCAGCCGAGCCACAGGCTAGCTTAATAAAAACGCGATGCATCCGTGATGCATCCATCGCTGCTCGCAACTGTTCCCAGCACTGAATTGGCTCGGAAGAAGGTAATATCGGTGGCACCGAAATTCCTTGACGCATGAGGTGAAGCTGGCATTCTCTTTTATCAAACATCATGCCAATCTCATCAGGATCATTCCAGAATTGCACACCAGGCCATACTTCACGCGCTTCTTGGGCGATTCGGTCAAGACAAACCTTCCAGCCTCTGAACCATTGGGCAGGCGCGTAAATTCTGCCCCATTGTTGCTCTAATGTGAGCGCTGCTTCGGCAGAGAAAGATTCACCTGGTGACCATTTCACCGAAGATATCGCTTCATTTGGCGAGCTAAACTTCCAGCCCTCAAAACTCGGCGATGGAGTGCTCAATACTGTACCGTCAAAGCCTTCGTAGTCGGTTGCCCCGAGATGTAACAGCCCGCGTTCTACCTCCCAATCTTCCCCGGGAGCATCCAGTCGAATCAGCGGGCTAGGTGAGATGAATTGCACAAGTTCGGCAAGACCGCCTCCCTGTCTCCAGGTACGGAGCAGATTCTCATAAGACAACACCGTCGCAGGTTTCATCCCCATTTGTCTTCTGGCTTCTTGTATCCCTGCCGTTCGTCGATTATCTGGATTGCTAATTAATAACAGATCTTTTTCATGCCACATCATTTATTCTGTCAGCATCGGGAAACGCCAGTCATCCTCATCACTTTCCTGTTGGTCACTGACATCTACCGACATGCCTGATTGCTTAAAGCGCTCCATCATTTCGTCCGTCATGAAGTGATAGCTTAGCTTCAAATGTTTTAATTGTTTGATTTGTTCGCTGGCAAGCAGTGCCTCTGCACCTTCATCGGATAATGTGCCTTCGGAGAAATCAAGTATCTGAATCTGTTCCAAGATCGATGCATCTGCAGTAGCCTTGGCAATCTCATCCTGTATTTCGCTGTCCTTCAAACCAAGGTACTCCAGTTTAGGGAAACGTCCTTTTTCAAGCAATGGCAGTACGTCCTCTAATGAACCGTCAAATCCATAGTCTTCCACACCCAAATACAGTTCGAGCTTGCGCAATTCGGGAAGTTCAGCGGAGGCAATGGAATGTAACACTTTTTTCGGAAGACCACCACAGATAATCACTAACTCTTCCAGCTTGCTGTGCTGAAGAGGCTCAAGTTCAAGTCCGCTACTGCCTTTGATCACAAACGAGGTCAAATTCGGAAAAGCTTGCAGAATTGGCGCAAGATTCGTCTGAACAATCCAGGAAACTTCGCACTCTTCGGACTCCATATCTCCGATAAACAATTGTTTTAGAGCCGGAAAACTTGGTGCAAGCTGAATTAACGTATCTTTGAATTCCTGCGGAGAATTTTCATAAGCTTGTCCCCAATCTCCAATGATCAGACTTTCCAGCGTAGCCGCTTCCGGTTTTGCTGCCAAATCTTGAAGAAGTGTCTCCATTCGAATACCTTCTTCATAGTCATCGTAATTTACAACCAGCTTCACTTCTTGCATGCCAAATCCCTCCCGTATAAGGTGTATCATCTTTCACTAATCTGAATGTTAACCCATACCCGGCATGACTTGCAACTTCTTCCAACCCCAGTCCCAATGCCATTCCCAATCGTGCAAACCACCTCCTGTTCGGTATAGGAAAAAGAACACATGTTCCCCATATCTAAAATCCTTAATCAGTCATGATATCTAGGTACATGGAAGGACCACACTTGATTAGCTTAACAACGCATATCAAAAAGACGTTAACAGAGTAACAACCTTATCCGATCCCATAGGAATGAAAGTTGTTTCCATTAACGCCTTGATGAATTCAATGCTCCACTTGCTTCATACAATCAAGAAAGTCAATCGATTCAGCACACTAGCGAAGCATGTAGCCTACCTCTTCTTTTATGCTTGCAAGCGAGAAATCAGTGCTCGCAGTGCATGACCCCGATGACTGATCGCTTGTTTTTGTTCCAACGTAAGTTCTGCCATCGTTTTCTCATACTCCGGCACATAGAAGAGGGGATCATATCCGAAGCCACCCTCGCCTGCAGCATCAGCTGTAATCCAGCCATCAGCCGAACCCTCAGCTTCATACTTGTCTCCACTTGCTGGATCGTAAAGCACCAGTGCACACACAAATTGAGCAGGACTTAACAACGGTTGCTGGGAATCCTCACCTGATTTTAACGCAGCAAGAGCATCCAGTAGCTTGGCATTGTTCTGGGCGTCAGTCGCACCTTCACCAGCATATCTTGCGGAATAAACACCCGGTTCTCCGTTCAGCAAATCTACACAAAGTCCTGAATCGTCTGCCAGAACAGGAAGCCCGAGCGCATCACCAACGGCTTTTGCTTTTTTCCACGCATTCTCGGCAAAGGTAACACCATCTTCCACGACATCCGGCAGCTCCGGATAATCAAACATGCTTTTGACCTCTTTGCCCAGCGGAGCAAAAGCATGCGCGAATTCACGCACTTTTCCTGCATTGCGGGTGGCAACAATGATAACCGGGCTGTCCAGACTCATCTTAAGCCTCACCCAATCCACGTGAACCAATCTTCAGCGCAATCGGTCCAAGAGCTTCTTTTTGCCGCTCGATCATTTCCAAAATTCCTTGTTCGCCAAGTTCCAGCATCGCGTTCAATTCACGGCGGTCAAAGGGTGCTTCCTCACCTGTTCCCTGAAGCTCCACGTATTTCCCGCTGCCCGTCATCACCAGATTCATGTCCACTTTGGCTTTGGAATCCTCATCATAATTCAGATCCAGTACCGGCTGTTCTCCGACAACACCTACGCTCACGGAAGCAAGGAAATCCGTGATCGGGAACACCTGCAGTTTATGTTGCTGCGCAATTTTGTTCACAGCGAGCGCCAGCGCCACAAATGAACCGGTAATGGATGTTGTGCGTGTGCCTCCATCTGCCTGAATGACATCACAATCCAGCGTAATGGTGCGCTCCCCAAGTGCCTGCAAGTTCACTACCGAACGAAGAGCACGGCCGATCAGGCGTTGAATCTCCATCGTGCGTCCTGTCAGCTTGCCGCGATTCGCTTCACGCTGGTTTCGAGTATGAGTAGCACGCGGAAGCATAGAGTATTCCGCTGTAACCCAGCCTTTGCCCTGTCCTTTCATAAAAGGCGGAACACGTTCCTCCACCGTTGCCGTACAGATTACCTTTGTATCACCGACTTCAATCAATACAGAGCCCTCGGCGTATTTATTCGTGTTAATTGTTAAATTCATCGGGCGTAGCTGTTCGCTAGTTCGTCCGTTAGATCTCATATTTTCTGCCTCCTACGACTTAAGCATCCTGTAATGTTGAACTTCTTCTCTCTTACAGCCATCCTTTATATTTTACCAAAGAGTTCAGTTAAAAGCACCCTCGGGGCTCTCTTATCTGTTAAATCGGAATTTCGTTAATGTATTCTGGCTTGGACACCGGCGCACTGTAATCCCGGTTATCATCACCTTTGACCGTTTTCTGCCCGTTCCATTCAATCTGCACTTTGGCGTCTTTGCTGGCTGTATTCTCCGCGGTTGTCAGGACAACGGACTGTAACAACTCACTAGGTACCATATCCCCTTCTGTAAACATATCATCCTTCAGCGCAACCGTTACCGTGCCATCCTCAGACGTCTTAACGGACTGTAATTCCGTTCCACCTGTCATCACTTCTTCCAGTTCTCCATCCTTGGCTGGTCCCTTGATCAACTCGTTTAAAGCGGCCTGAACGCGGTCTCCACTAGGGGCCACTAGCCGTGTAACTGGAACATAATATTGCACACCAGCAGGAGAAGCGGCTGAAAAATAAACCGTCACAGGACTGCTGTTCGTTGTGAAGGATTCACCTAAATCCAGATTAATGCCTACCGCGCGATTCAACGGCTCTGGAAGAGGTGTACTATTGACAGGCATTTGACTCAGCTTTTTGCCATCCACCCAAATCTGTACATGGTTTACCTCAGGCGTTCCTGTCAGCGTCCACGTCACGGCTTCCAGCATTTTACGCTCATCTTTGGCATCATATTTGGCAAAGTTACCCGAGAACTCGACAACAGCCAGCTTGTCATCCGAGTGAATGGTTACATTCTGCACTACCGTTCCCTGTGGCAATACACCCTTGAAGCCTTCAGGTAACATTCCAGCATATGCTCCGCCTGTAACCAAAGTATCCAGAGCTGTCTTCGGGCTACTTACATCGGTTCCGGATGGAAGGGTTAACGAGACTGGAGCGAGCATCCCTTGCTGGTCTTGTAAATACACCGTCGTGAGCGGAAGCGTTGCGAGCTTTCCATTACCTTCAGCGGCCTGAATCATAGCGGCTTCCTGAATACGTGGCGGCGGATCAATCGCTTCTGAAGATTGGGCACCGAACATTCCACAACCAGATAATACGACAGGAATGCCAAGCAAAGCCGCTGCCGATGCCTTACGTAAAGATGGGATTTTTCTCATGATTCACGTTCCCCCTCATCATTTTTACAGTTTGTACTACCATGTATACGGGCCTTCGTTCAAAAAATAACTACTTTTTGCACAAGCTCCTGCTCAATCTGGCAATCTTCATGTGATACCAACATAAAAGCAACGCGATACGGTTAATAACGTATGTAAGGTAGATGTATGCAATCATCGATATATAAGTTGAACGAACTTTTTTTACACCAGAGGAGGATTCGCCCATGGAACATCCGGAGCAGGAAAAAATCCCTTACAGTCTGAATAGCCGCAAAGTCGCTGAAGCAACAAGGGAATGGTTACACAAACGGGGCGTCACGATCCCTGAGATCGCAGAACTGGTCATGTTGCTTCAGAAAAAGTACTATCCTGGACTGACGATGGAAGAATGCATTGAGAACGTGGAGATGGTTTTGAAAAAACGTGAGGTTCAGAACGCTGTCCTGACGGGTATCCAGCTTGATCTGCTGGCAGAACAAGGACAACTGATCTCTCCTTTGCAAGAGATGATTGAGAACGATGAAGGACTGTATGGCGTAGATGAAATTCTCGCCTTCTCGATTGTGAATGTATATGGCAGTATCGGATTTACCAATTACGGTTATGTGGACAAGCTGAAACCTGGGGTATTGGAACGTCTCAATGACAAAAGCCTGGGACCTGTGCATACGTTCTTCGACGATATTGTCGGGGCCATCGCTTCAGCCGCGAGTAGCCGGATTGCTCACCGCAAACAATCCGAGATGGAAGAGGCACTCGGAGAAAAGCCAGTCAGCGACGACAAGATTTAGTTTTAGATGGGTAGTCGAAGAAAAACGAGTCAAAAAAGCGGCCAGTGCAGGCCGCTTCTCTATTTCATATGGCTAATTCATGTTGCAACACCTATTTGAGTTGCTCTTGTCCCAAAGGCACAGCCAATCCGTAGGTTTCTGCCCATTTTCTATCTTTCATCGATTCTGATTCAGTCCGTTTGGGTCCAATCGTGATCTCCGGTCCTTTTCGCTCTCGCATCAGACCACGCAATACCGTGATACCAACAATGCTGATTCCGGTAAATACATACATCAGACGCATGATCACGTGACCCGAATCACTTCCCGTTACCATGCCATGAATCAATAACCCGGCAAATACCGGATAGGATAACATGTGGAACATAAACCACCATTTGCGCCCCAGCTTGTTGCGTAGATCACTGGACAATAACACGATCAACAGACCGTAGAAAGCTAACGTGCCCAGCCCCGTGCCAATCGGGTGTACCGACGCTGTAAAAGGAATCAACAGTTCTCTCCAGGTAAACGGGCTGTAGTGATCAATAACCAATGTGAGTGCATGTGTGATGCCAAGTCCAAAAGCAAGCCAAGTTGTTCGTGTATGCCACTCAAACATGACAGCTTTGGGTCTCCCCTTGGCGATAGGCATCCCTTGAGCAATGCCTAGAAATACACCAGCAAAAAGCAGTACATATGCAGCTATCCCACTTATACGAATGATATTCCACGTTGGCAGGTAATCTACAATCCACTGTGCCATAACCGGTTCCCCCAAATCTATCAGACTTGTCCCGCTCCTATTCGATCAAGCTAAAACGATGATCCGGGTCGAATCCAGGCCAGCGCTCAGCAAGTGTTGATGAATTTCCTCTAAAATAAACGTTTGCCTCTCGAGTGATCCAAAGAACATCGTGTCGGTCATAATGTCGATTAAGCCAGTTCACTGCCTCTGCGCTCCCTAAGATTGATACAGTCTTGGCTATAATTTCGCACTGCGAAGCATGCTGACCAACGACGGTACATTGTAAAATGTCTGTGTCTGCCGGTTTCATCGTCCGGGGATCGATAAGATGATGTGCTGTATAACCCTTGTCATCTTGCCACTGTCTACGTGTAATCCCTGATGTGGCGACAGCCCCTCGTTGTAGGCGTACCGCCCCCGACACATCTTGCATCTGTGGAAACGGACTGGTTACCTCCAGCGTCCAATGAGGATGGTCTGTTGTACCCCATACCTGAATGTCACCACCTGCATTAATCATTCCCGCAGGAATGTTCATTCTCTTCTGCAGCCAGTCCGCGATACGTTCTACAGCCCAGCCTTTTACAATACCGCCAAGATCCAGCTCCGTTCCTGGGTCGAGATGCACCATCCGGCTCCCTTCCCGCTGTATCCAGCTTGGACGACTGTAGTCATATGGATCTCCCTTCATGCCAGTGGCTTCCGATTTTAATATAGGTAATAGACGCTCCAGCAAAGGCCGCTGGGATGCCCGCTGATGTATCTTTTCAAAGCTTGCATCGTATCCCGATGAACGAAGAGCTTTCATGATGCCGGGTTGGAAGATGCCTTCCGTTTGTCCGATATATCCATATGCTAAGCTGAGCACCTCATCCATCGCAGCCGAGACGGAGATCCATCCATGACTCTCATTCAGACGAGTTAATTCACTGTCAGCCACGAAACGGCTAAAACGCTGCTCCTGTGTTTCGAACCAGTTTTTGACGAGAGAGGCGGCGTGTTCCGCCTGTTCTCTATCTGCCAGAAACTGCACTTCTACCTTCGTGTTCATCGCGTGAAAATAAAATCGGAGGGGACGTACAGCCTGCTCTGTGCGGCTCATGATGCACCTGTGCGTGACTGGTAATTGCCATGATTGCTTTCAGAGCCCGAGCGCAGCGAATTGGCCTGATTTTGATTTGACCCAACCGAGTATCCGTCTGTACCCCAATTGTACTGATCCGTACCGTCTGGAGACCATTCATCCATCACATCGTCACGTGAATCCACCCGTGTGGAAGCTGTTATTCCAGTGTCTGTCCCATTCGCCGCCGCATAAGCTACGTCAAATGCATCCGAGGTTCTTACATATTGAAAGAGTGCAGCCACAGTTAATGTAGCCGCAGCCGAAGCTTGCCATTTCCGCCATTGGTTCCGTTTACGTCTTGTCATCGCTTATCCCTGCTTTCCATAGCGAAGTTCATAGTTGTATGATAGGCTCCCTGGCTTAAAAGAAGCTGAATAAACGGTTAACCGCGCCTAAAGCTTTTTGTTTTTCTCACAAAAAAAGCCCCAAACAGGTAAATCCTGCTTAGGGATAGGGATGAGATCACTATTGAAAAAAAGCTATTAACATCTGTGCCAAAATGTGTTTATATGCAACCTATGACTACTAGCTAGTTAAATGTTGAAAATAAATGATTCCATCAGCCTGTTGTACCTGTCCCGCCAAACCACGCCGAGTTAATTCCTGCAGATGCGCCAGTGTTTCGCTCATGGCAAAACGTAATTGATGTATTCCAAGCCGATCACCAAACAAATGCAAGCAGATATCATATGCATGAGCAGGGCCTTCCTGCATACGTTCCGTCAGTTTGCCCAGACGCTCTTCATGGTGAGCAAGCAATTCGGTGGTGCGTTCCGTAAAACGGGTAAACGGATTTCGATGACCCGGATATGCACGTTCCACTGTAAAAGTACTCAGACGCCGCAAGCCGTCCATGTATGATTGCAGCGGTTCTGCATCACTGCCCGGTTGCAAACTGATATTGGGCGAAATTTGGGGTAAAACGGCATCTCCGCACAAAATCTCTCTTGATTCAGGAGCATAGAATGAGAGATGACCCGGGGCATGTCCGCCCGTTTCCACAGCGACCCATGCTTTTCCACCCATATGCACGGTTTCACCATCTGCAACGATGGTTACCTCCGGGAGTGGTGTAATTTGTGAGATAAATGTTTTCATATGTTCCTTAATTTCAACCGTCTTATGCTGCGGCATGCCATGAAGCAGGTAATATTCTGGCAGTCTCTCTTCAATACTGGCCCCAGTTCCCCACATAAAATCTGTTTCCTGGCGGGAGCGTGCTGACATTAACACGGGTGCACCCGACATCTGCTGCATCCAGCCGGACAATCCCAAATGATCCGGATGATGATGGGTCAGTACAATCTGATGAATATGTTGAAAGGTCAAGCCGAGTCCGGCCAACGCTTCATGCCACTCCTGCTCCGTCTCCGCTGTACGCGGTCCTGGATCGATAATGCTCACCTTGCCATCCGGTTCGGTTATAATATAACTGTTTACCCATCGAAGTGGAAAAGACATCGTGATTTGAATACGGTGCATTCCCTCTGGCATAGGTAACGATTCGGTTCTAGTACGTTTCATGGTCTTTCCCCTCTCTCGAGTCAATTAGTCAGTAGGACGATGTCCTACAAAGATCATGCGCGGCGAAGTCTGCTCGTCATACTTCTCTTCATCGTATCCCCCGTGAACCTGATCAACCTGAAGATCTGCATCCTCCAGCATTCCACTCAGTTGCTCACGCGAGTAAAGCTTGACACTTTCCTTATAGATTCGCGGTTCAGTCCCGGCAGAGATGTCCGTGATATGTATTTCCTTTTGTACAAACCCGTCTCGTATCCTCCGATATTCCTCAATCCGTTGCCCTTCATCTTCACGAACAGAGTGTTGCACCAGATGTTTTTGCACGTAGGCTGTATTGATAAAATCAAGAATGAAACTGCCTTCCGGTTTCAACATTCGATGAATGGCACGCAGAACCTTCAATTGTTCAATATCCTGGGGGAAGTATCCAAACGAAGTGAACAGGTTAACTACAGCATCGAATCCACCGCCAAGAGGGATTTTGCGCATGTCGGCATGACACCATCTAACCCGATGATCGGCATCCAGTTCTCTGGCTTCACGCAGAAGCACATCGGATAAGTCTACTCCCGTCACCTGGAAGCCAGCGTCCGCAAGCGCAAGAGAATGCCTGCCCATCCCGCAGCAGAGATCGAGCACTTCTGCACGAGGGCGAAGCTTCAACCAGTTAATCATCTTATGTACTTCCTCATAAGCACCATGCACATCCCGGTGTTTGTATACGAGCAGATAATCTTCGCCAAAACTCTTTTCGTACCATGCCGTCATGTCAATCTTCGCCCTCCGTATCATAAGTTATCCTTATCCGCATTGAGCAGATTTTGCTGGCTAGAACACCCCATGCTAAGCTAAAACTGGTGTCTGTTTTGAATCATTTCAAATTATTGTAACGCTTTAGAACCCAAACTCAAAATGATCGTCTGCCACCCTCATTGAACGCCTCTACAACGCAAGATATAATGTTAGACATATCATGCTCCTACGAATCGGTTAAATACATACAACAGGAGGTGTTCTTATGATTCGTATCGGACTTACGGGATGGGGCGATCAGGAAGACCTCTATCCAAACCGTACCCAAGCGAAGGACAAGCTTCGTCTGTACGGACAATATTTCTCCACGGTGGAGGTAGACAGTTCCTTCTACGCCGTGCAACCTCGCGACCGGATGGCCCGCTGGGCTTCGGAGACTCCTGAATCATTTTCATTTATCGTGAAAGCCTATCAGGGAATGACGGGACATCTACGGGGCAAGCCGTATTTTGCCAGCACGTCCGAGATGTACAATGCTTTTCGTGAATCGCTTGAACCTGTGATCGAAGCAGGCAAGATGCAGGCTGCCTTGTTTCAATATCCGCCTTGGTTTGAATGCAACCGGGACAACGTCAATGAACTACGGGAAGTGAAGCTCCGTATGGAGGGTATTCCATGTGTGATCGAGTTTCGTCACCAAAGCTGGTATGCAGACAACATGCGTGAGCGCACGCTTCATTTTCTAAAAGAACAGGGATGGATTCATAGCGTCTGTGACGAACCACAGGCAGGGCCAGGCTCTATTCCCATTGTGCCCGTCGCAACGGATTCCCGGATGACACTCGTTCGCATGCATGGACGCAACGTATCCGGCTGGCAACAAAACGGCGCTCCAAACTGGCGTGAGACACGTTATCTGTATCGCTACAACGAACAGGAGTTGTCGGAATGGAAAGTTTATCTGGAACAGCTGCAGGAGCAGAGTGAGGATGTGTTTGTTATTTTTAACAATAACTCTGCCGGAGATGCAGCAACCAACGCCCAGATGATGATGGAACTGCTAGGTCAGCCTATCAAACCATTCCCCGACCGCACGGAGCCAGAAAAGGAAGAAGGCCCTGAGCAACTGGAGTTGTTTTAAACAGAAAAGAAAGACAGTACGTTGGGACTCACCTATAGTTAAATCAGTTAGTGTTCATATCAGAACTCAAATATTTAAAATAAACAACCTAAAAAGGTGCCTCTGTTGAGGCACCTTATCCTGGCTCCCATACAACGAATCGTATGAACGCCAATGACCTGTTAACTATACAAAGGCTCATTATCCCAAACACTGATGTAACGAAAAGATCTAACCTTCAAAACCTGAGCGGAATACTTCTTTTCCTTTTGCATTGAAAATAACATAATGACTCTTCTTCCCTACCGGCACCCCGCTGTACATTCCGTCACCAAGGTAGTTTACCATGGAATAGGCTGGGAATATCCGTTTACCCGTTTTAATATTGATTGACGCCGAGATTGAACCATCCTTGGCTTTTAATGCATATTGAACTGTTGCGATCGGATCAATGTCGTGATAATAGTCGGTACGATCAAGATCCATAATCTCGTATTTCACATCCATCACGATGTTCCCTCGACTATCCACAATCCCATAGCTTTTATTTAACTTTACTCGGTATAGTGGATTCTTTGTTGTCAATTTCTCAATCTGGTTATTCATGTAATTCGTTCGCTCAATAAGTGGAATCATTTCATCGTATTTCGCAGCTAGTATGGACTCACCACGAGTTCCGATCAATCCATACTTACCATTCTTACGAATGACAGCACTTCCCGCTTGAAACAGATTGGCCTCTTCGTACTGAGCGGGTATTTTAATGTCTCCATTATTCGAAACATATCCCCATTTTTGATTAACTTTCACAGCCGCCAGATCCTCTGAAAAAGCCTGCATATCTGTATAACTGGACTCAAATAGTAGGGTTTGATCCTTTTTATAAAAAGTCCACCCGGAACTTTCATCTTTCATATCTCTTACCGCGTAACTTCCATCTCCTGAAAGAATAACCTTTTGTTCACTTTGAGGTTCTACAATCATACGCCCGGATACATCCACAATGCCTTCGCCATTTTGCTTTATTTTCCAAAGTCCACTCTGTGGCTCGCCTAACTTGGAATAATATTCATTGAACGAAACAATTAAGCCATCTTGCCTAACAATAGCGCTATGGTTATCGCGACGGAGCCCCCAATCTAACGTATTACCTGTAAATTCAAGTTTGTTTTTGAACTCTGCAGGTACCACGAGCTGCCCCTTATAATTCATACTTCCCCACAACCCATCGATCTTTACAGGAAATACCCCGGATTTACGATAATCTATTCTATAATCCATTTCTTCGATGTTAAATGTCGTTAGTAATTTCCCTTTGGTATTGATTAATGCCCACTTACCATTCTTTTTGACCATTGCGACTTGATTGTAAAAGCTTGTTCCTTCTTCATATGTAGGAGAAATAACAAATTTGCCTTTCGTATTCAGGTAACCAATCTTCCCATTTTTTTTAGCGATGGCGAGCCCATAATCAAACCAACCAATATATTCAATGCTTTTGTCCTGAAATATCACTTTACCTTTATTATTTATCAACTGATTTCTATTTACGACTGCTACACCCTGGTTGAACGCATCTCTTGCTAATTGAAACTGTGGCTTAATAACAAATTTGCCCTGATAATTGATGAATCCCCACTTCCAGTTTTGACGAACCGGGATGAGTCCATTATCTGCTCGGTCAGTGAACCACAGATGGCTCAATCCCACATGTTCCTGCGCCTTGTCCCACTCATGATAAACTGGCTCGTTTGCTGCTAGCGCAACCCTCGGTATCATAAGTACTGACGCAATGAGTACCAAGAATGAAATGCCCAGAATTGTAGTGAATTTTGGATATGCTGGTCTTTTCTTCAACACTATTCCTCCATATAAAAGTAATGTTCTTACTCTTTCATTAATACATAAGTAAAAAGAACTATCAATATGGGAATCCAGCATTAGGAAGCATTTTTTTAACCAATGTTTTATTAACATGGCAAAATGGATTACAATAGATTGAAAGCAGATTTGAAGGAGGCCTTTTTCAATGAACGAACAAGCATATTTTGAGCAAAACCGGGACAAACATCTGGCAGAACTGAACGAGTGGTTATCCATTCCGAGTATTTCCGCCATTTCTGAGCATAAAGAAGACATTCAACGTGCGGCACAATGGGCAGCGGATGCACTTACACGTGCGGGTATGGAAAATGTCGAGATTATCCAAACAGCTGGTCATCCCATTGTTTATGCAGACCACCTGCACGCACCGGGCAAACCAACAGCCCTGATCTATGGACACTATGATGTACAACCTGTTGATCCGCTAAATCTGTGGGAGACACCACCTTTCGAACCCACGATTCGTGGCGGGAAGCTGTATGCTCGGGGTGCAACGGATGATAAAGGACAAATTTTTATACATATCAAAGCCGTTGAAGCACTGATTGCCGAAAATAAAGAGTTGCCGATCAACATCAAATTCTGCATCGAAGGCGAAGAGGAAATCTCCAGCCCGAACCTGCCAATCTATCTCAACGATAATACGGACAAACTGAGAGCAGACATGGTGTTAATCTCGGATACATCTCTTTTGGAAAAAGGAAAACCTGCCATCTCCACGGGCCTGCGCGGCCTGTGCTCGATGCATGTGGATCTGTTCACCGCCAATACCGACCTGCACTCCGGTTCCTTCGGTGGCGGTGTACCGAATGCGCTTCATGCCCTCGTCTCCCTGCTGGCATCTTTGCACGATGAGCAAGGCCGCGTGAGCGTGGATGGATTCTATGACGGCGTTCTACCGTTGTCTCCTGAGATGAGAGAAGAATTCGTGAAGCAAGGCTTCAATGAAGAACAGCTTCGTCAAGATCTCGGACTGGAGCAATTGTATGGCGAAGAAGGGTATTCCTTTGTGGAACGTGTCGGGGCGCGCCCAACCCTCGAATTGAACGGCGTATGGGGTGGTTTCCAGGGCGAAGGCAGTAAAACCGTTATTCCAAAAGAAGCTCACGCTAAAATCACTTGCCGTCTTGTCGCTGACCAAGATCCGCAACATGTGCTTGATTCAATTGAAGCTCACCTGCGTGCTCATGTACAACCAGGGGCGACATTGCAGATCAAACAGATCGAGAAGGCTTTTGCTTTCAATACCGATCCGACTGATCCGATCCTGCAAAAAGCCGCAGACGCTTACGAAAAAGTATATGGCGTGCGTGCTCTCTTCACCAAAGATGGCGGCTCCATTCCAATCGTTGAGAAGCTTTCCCGCGTGCTTGGCGTGCCTGCCGTGATGATGGGCTTTGGTCTGCCAGACGAAAATCTGCATGCACCAAACGAGCACTTTAACCTGGAGAACTTTGATAAAGGGTTGCTGACGGTCGTGGAGTTTATTAAAAGCTTGGCTTAAAGGTTAAAACGAATATGGGACGCGCTTGTGGAGACGTTCCGGTGGCGAATCG
>NZ_JACLIC010000053.1:0-28225 GCF_019748695.1 Paenibacillus cucumis (ex Kampfer et al. 2016)
TCCAGCATGCCGCGACTTTCGCTGGCATAGCTACTACTTGCAGTACGCTCACGGTCGTTCACGTTATTATTGCGTTCGGATTGAGCCATTGTTGCACTCTCTCCTTCCGCTTTCGCGTTCAGACCCAGATCCAGCATGCCACGGCTTTCGCTGGCATAGCTGCTGCTTGCAGTACGCTCACGGTCATTCACGTTACTATTGCGTTCGGATTGAGCCATTGTTGCACTATCTCCTTCGGCTTTCGCGTTCAGACCCAAATCGAGCTTACCGCGGCTTTCGCTAGCGTAATTGCTACTTGTGTTGCGTGCTTGACCGTCTCGTGAATACTCGTTCATCGTTGCTGCTTCTCCAGACACATTGGCATTCAGACCGAGGCCCAGTTTGCCAGAGCTACTTTGTTCGCTCGTAACGTCCGTAGATTCGTTATTGTAACGGTTCATGTTCTCGGCGGATACACCGGCGTTTAGTCCCAGATCCAGATTCAATGCACCTCTTGCGTTAGAGGAACCCCCATAGCTGCCAGTATTCCCGTAACCAGCGTCACGTTGTCCTGACAACAATGATCCCAGTTCCAGACGCAGACCTGCATTCAGATCCAAATTACCGCTGCTGTTGCTGTTATAGCTATCTGCATAGGTTGACTGTGAAACTCCCAGCAATCCAGCTACCAGCGTACCCGACAATACCGACAATTTTACCCAACGATTCACTTTTTTCATGATAATATACACTCCTTCTCATTTTTGGTTGAATTAACGCCATTGTTGTTTATGAGAAAGAGGTATATTTCGGCGGCTGACCTGGTGGTGCTTGTGACCACTGGCTGAAACCATCCAAGCGTTCCATGTTAAAAGCAAAACCATAACCCGGCATCACCAGACTTGTTATCGCCAAAGGCAGTGCTACAGCCGGAACAGATGCTCCGCCCCCCGTCACACCGGACGAACCGGAGCTTGTACCTGTAGAGGTACTCGTTGCAGAGGGAGCTATTGCCATAACAGACCAGTTAACCGGTCGTTCTGCCCGTGGTTGCCATGGTGCAGAGGCTTTATTCTGCTTCTCAGGTATTGCCTGATCCGCATTCAGCTTCCCCTGACCTTGTTTCTCCGCTGTTGAGTTTGAATTTGTCTCCTTAGCACGTTGTTTCAGACCATCCTGCTTCACAGGCACAGCCTGAGAAACAGCAGGTTCGGTTACCGAGTCCGGATTGATCTCACGATCCATCACCTGACCTGTAACCTGTATTTCATCTTGTGCCGTGTTCTGTCCACTCACTTTGTCCTGAGACGAAGGTGAATCGACTGCTTTACTAGGCTGATCTAAAGTATTCGCGGGTTGCTCCGGTTTCACAACCGGAAGTTCAATCTTCCCTTTACCAGAATCAACTTCTGTTGATACACCAGTAGCAGGCACTTTTGCTTTCACCTTTGGAAGCCGTACCTTGCCTTCACTCAGATTTACACCTGATGCCCTGACATCCACCGATGTAACTTCAGGAACATCAACTTTCACGGAAGGAAGTTCAACCTTGCCTTGCCGTAGGTCTGTTTGTACAGCAGACGTCTCTGCTTTGATGACCTCGGGAACCTCGGCTTTAATTCCCGGCAAGGAAGCTGTTCCCTCTTGTAGATTCACCTGACTGCTGGACACATCTGCTCGAATGACAGGCGTGTCTGCTTGTACAGAAGGAAGATCGACCGTCCCTTGCTTCGCATCGATGCCAATCTGCGATGTTCCTGCCGATCCAAGCGGTGTATCGACCTTCAATTCAGATACACTTAGCTTGCCGGTAGATGCATTCGTTTGGATCGAAGGAACCTCTACATCCAGTAGTGGTGTGGATAGAGATATCGATGGAGTCAGATCAAGACTGCCATCTGCATCGTGTGAAAAAAGGTTCAGTGACAATCCGCTGGACGGTTTGCTTGAACCCGCCTGATTCTGAGCATCATCTGCATATGCATGCGATGAACCAATGCCCATAACCAACGTTCCGGCCAAAATGGCTAACGGAATGCTTGCCAGACGAGTGATCGATCTGGGTAATTTCCCTTTTAAGTTCAAGTTGCTTCACCCCCTTTCCGCGCTAGCGTTGGTGGGACAAGGCATATGAGTTTTCCCCTAGGATTAATTAGAATACAGGGATTTCTGCCTGTTCCTCATTAAACATGAAGGCTTTTCCTCAAACGATTTCTCAGTAAAAATATTTTAAATTTAAATCAATTTCCGCCTTCATGCGCAATGATTACCTCTCAAAAACGACCTTACGACACCTCTCCGGTTGCCACGGATTTCGCCGGAAGAACTGCCTCCAGATCTTCTCCGCTCTTCGCTCTTGGCTTCAACAAATACAGCAGACCCAGCAGTGTCAACAGAATGCCTGAACTTACAAAAGCAGGCACAACACCAAACGAAGTCACTAATAACCCGCCAGCCACAGGGCCGAGAATGTTGCTCGTTGTCATCACACTGCCTACGGTACCAAATACCCTGCCTGTCATCGGCTCAGGGGTCTGTTCTTGCAGCAGAATCTGAAAAGGCACGACTGCAAACCCGATACCTACACCCGCCAAGGCAAACAGCGAAATAAGAAGCAGCTGTGCGCCTATTCCTGCTGAAGGCCATACAACCACGACTAATCCAGCCGTTCCAATGACAAGACCTGTTACAGCGGTTCCTAGCCCCATTTTTAACCCGTGGCTCGCTGTTTTCCATTTCCGGACACTCATCGCTGCGATTAACGTTCCAACACCACTTGCGGCAACGCACCATCCAAGCAGATCACCGGAAATGCCAGGTAGTTGCCTGAATAAAACTACAGTCTGTGAATCAGCAAATTGCAGAAACAAAATCGCGGATGCCAGTAAAAAAAGTGACGTTCCGACATGAGGCAGAGAAGCTAGCATACGGATGCCCTCAAGTGTTTCTTTCCAAAAGGATTGTTTGACTTGAATCGATCCTGCTGTCTCTTCCTCTACTTCTGTTACGTCAGAATTCGTCCGTTGGATCACCCGATGTCCAGGAATCCACAATAAAATGAGGCCAGAAATCAGAAATGACGATGCATCCAGCACAAAACACCACGTAATCCCAAACCCGGCTACAAGTAATCCGCCCAGCGCCGGTCCGATAATTTTGGACATCTGTTCAATCACCGAGCTAATGGAAACCGCTTGAGCAAGCTGGTGATGCGGCACAATTTCTTTTAACTTACCGTTCTTGGCGGGTGAGAACATGATATCAAATAAAGATTTAAGAATAAGCAACACATAAACATGCCAGATCTGATCCGCAAAAATAAATGCACCCACGATAATAATTCGGGCAGCATCCGCTGTAATCATCATCCACTTTCGGTTCAGGCGATCTGCCAGAGCACCGGCAAACGGCCCTGTGAGTAGCATCGGCAGTGCCGCAGATAACATTACAAACGTGATCTCCCAAGGCGTTGCATTCCAGCGAAGCCCTACCAGTGTGAAAATAGCCAACAGGTGTAGCCAATCCCCCAAGTTGGATATCGCCTGAGATACCATTAATGTCATGAATGCACGATTCTGTTTCAGTGTCCCTTGACCCGTTAAAGTGTAATTCGTCATCTCACTTCTCCTCCATCATTTTCCGAATGTTTAATATGAAAATGATTATATAAAAGAGACTCGGGTAGAACCTCCTGCCCGAGTCGGAGATGATAGAACATCCACAGGATGATTTTTCATTCCCCTGGTATTCTGCACTCTAATCCATTTGGTTGCTCCAATCGAAATATGTATCCAAAATCGTGACAAATGATCAAATTTTAAATGCTAAAAATGCAAATCTTGTGACATATCGCATGTTTTTCGGCCAAATTGAGGTCTACAATGAATATATGACGATCCTCTGATTCGTCAATTGATATAATGATCCAACTCATATAAGTTGATCTGATCTTTTACTAAACGCTTTGTATAGGTTTAACTTGATGTACGGGTAAATTAACCTTAGTTCAAACTTATACAGCAAAGAGAACCTTCATATATCACGTCAACTTATATAAATACACTGAAAGGCGGGATCAGCATGCTGGAATTACAAGAGATCGGGACAGAACGTTCACTTCATCTGTACCGCACCCTGGCTCATACGTTCAAAAGTGTGAATGAACACGCTGTATCTGGAAGTAAAGTACATGGCTTTAACCCGACTGCCTACGGAGTGCTCGAAGTGTTATATATGAAAGGAGCACAACCAATCCAGCAGGTAGGGGCTCAACTGCTGTTGCAGAGTGGGAACGTTACCTATGTCATTGACAAGCTGGAGCAAAAAGGGCTTCTACGCCGCAAACATTGTCCGCAAGACAGACGAATCATTTTTGTCGAACTGACAGAAGAAGGCCAGCGCACGATGGATGACATCTATCCAGGATATGCGGTCAAGATTGATCGCGCAGTCAGCGGTCTAAGCGAAGAGGACAAAGAACTGCTGTCCGAGCTTCTAGGAAGACTGGCGCATGGTGCAGAAAGTCTGTCAGCAAGCAGCTAGAACGTATGCACGCCACATCCGAACCAGGTAACCAGGTTTACGTTGGATAACTTAAAAGAGTGGTAGAGATGCAAAAACCGGATGGGTCTGACCAAGGCTCATCCGGTTTTTGCTTGTTTATTATTTTTTAGCCAATGAGACCCAGCCCTCAAAATATATTGCCAGCCCAGAAAGATCGGGGTGAAGATGAACATCTGGCGGATTGCCCCCATGTAAAGAAACGTATCTTCCCGAAACACAAAAACAGAGAACAGAACACCGCTTGATCCTGCTAACAGCACATAACCAATCATGATGGAAACAACCTGCATCGCAACTCCTTTGAATCGTCGCGCTAAGGACAGAGTCACCGCATCCGTCAAAAGTGACAGCGGAAGAATAAGAAAAATGGCGATTGCTAGAGTAATCAGTACAGCTATAACTAATGAATACCATAGCGGATAATAGTAAGTATTCTCCATTCGCTCGGCAACCGGTACATAGTTAATAAAAACCATAATGACAGAGATTGAAATACAAGTCAGCAATGCTGAGAAGATACGGACAGGAAAGGAAACGGAATGCAGGGCTAGCCACTTCGGGTTGCTCAAGTCACATCATCCTCCTTTTTCCAGTTCATCATACCAAACCCACGGAAATATAAAAAGCAGCTGATGTTCAGCTGCTTTTAGTACATAGCGAAAATATGCATCGATCCTTGAATCCCCTTGTTTTGCGGTGTATTTCCATTACTTCTCCCAGCATTTCAGTTACTTCTGCATAGCTTCCACTTGCGGCGGGGCATCTGCATCCTCAGGAACAATTAGCCTTTTGCGCAAGGCCAGCGTAGTGACCCATGAAACGACCGCAATAACAAACATGATGACAAACAAGGAGTGTAAACTACCCTCCAGTACACTGCGTAGCAACGCCCACTTCTCGTCTGATAACGCAACATCCGTATGCGGTGCAAGCAGCTCATTCAGATCCTTCTCCGATATACCTGATGCCGCTAAATTTTGTTCACTCGACAGTGTCGAGATACGGAAATTCAGCCACGTTCCAAATGCCGCTGCCCCAATCGTTTGGCCGAGTGTACGCATGAACGTATGTAGTGCCGTTGAAGAACCACGCTCTTTGTACCCCACAGACGACTGCGCGATAATCGTAAAGATCGTAAAGGCAAAACCAAAACCAAGACCATAAATGAAGGTCAGAATAAACAACACGGCTTGTGGCGAGGTTCCACCAACTAAGAACAGCCCGCCCGAACCAATCGCGATCCCGGTAAGTCCGATTAAGCTGGTCAGCCGTGATCCAATCTTGAGCAACAATCGGCCTGCCCATACGCTACCGATCAGCCAGCCAACGGACATAGGCGCGAGCAGCAAACCGGACTCGGTTGCATTGCCTCCACGTACTCCCTGCACCCAGAGTGGCAGATAGCTGGTTAAGCCGATCATCAATGTGCTGGTCAGCAGGCCGGCGATATTCGCCACCCGGATGTCCCGAATACGGAACAGATGAAGTGGAACCATCGGGGCCTGGGCTCTTTTTTCCACCACAAAAAACAAGATAAGAAACAAAACAGCGACCACGCTCAGTCCCACAATCAATGGAGAACTCCACGCGTAATACTGCCCACCTGCCGACAATACAAAAAGCATAGCGGTAATACCAACGGTGAAGGTGAGCGCACCAACATAGTCAATTTTAGCGGTACGTGGTGAAATGTCCTCTTTGAGGTAACGGAATACAAACCACATTGCGAGCAAGCCAAAGGGCACATTAAATCCGAAAATCCATTGCCAGCCGAGGTTGTCCACAAAATAACCTCCGAGCAGCGGCCCAACGAGAGACGAAATGCCCCATACCGAGCTGATCCAGCCCTGAATTTTGCCCCGTTCCTCAATGCGGTAGATATCCCCGATAATCGTAAAGGTAACCGGTACTACAGCGCCTGCGCCAATCCCCTGAATGGCACGGTAGATGATCAGTTGCTCCATATTCTGCGAAAGACAGCATAAGAGTGAGCCGAGCAAAAATAAGGCACAGCCGATGAGAAAAACGGGTTTACGCCCATATATGTCACTGATTTTGCCAAAAATCGGAGTACTGACTGCCATCGTGAGCAGGTATGCCGTAAAAATCCAGCTGAGAAGCTGCACGCTCCCCAATTCGCTGACAATCGTTGGACCCGCCGGACCGATTACCGTGCCTTCGATCGCGGACAGAAACGTTGCCAGCAGCAAACCCGCAAGAATGAAACTGCGCTTCAAACCTCCTGTTGTATTCACACAAACCCTTCTCTCTTTAATCTTATACATAATTAACAGTTGATTTTACTTTCTGCTCCAAAACAGAACAAGCTTTCGATCACAGTTATCCCCAGATTTTTTCATCTCTTTTCTATAAAGAGAAATCTGGTGATAAGCCTATGCTTCCGATGTAGCTTTCGTGCCGAAAGCTTTTGGGTGAATGTTCCACTTCTCCAGCTTTGTTCTGTTTCTTCGTTAATGTGTAATCTCAAAATAAATTAAGTATCTTTTCCTACCTTCCTTGCCACTACCTTCTCTTATTGCGAAGAAACTCATCATATAATAGCGAGTACATCACCATATCCTTGTATCCCGTAGACGTATGCTGTACCTGGCGAAGCAGGCCCTCTCTTGTAAATCCCTGGCTTGTCAGGAAAGTTCCTGAGGCTGCGTTACGCGGGTCCACAAGTGCTTCAATCCGGTTCAATCCCATCGTCTCATAACCAAAGGGTAGCAGCGCTGTGAATGCCTCGGACATATATCCGTAACGCCAGTACTCACGGCCCAGCTCATATCCGATCTCACCTCGGAATGCCCCTTCCAATTGCCAGGTGTTGAATCCGCAACTACCGATAAGTTTACCGGTAGCTTTCAGTTCAATGCCCCACCGAATGGCGTCTTCTTCCCCTGCCATATGATTGAGTAGCCCGATCATATCGGCCGCCTCGCTTGTCCCAATCATGGGCGCGAGATTCATATACCGTGTGACCTCCCGGTCGGACCAGTGTTCGAACATCTGCGCAGCATCCTTACGGCGCATTTTGCGTAAGCGTAACCGCGGTGTCTCCATTTCCGGGATTCTTCCTTTACATTTATACATCAATTGACACTCCGATCCGATCCTTCTCTTGCAGACCATAAGATTCATTAGCCATCTAACCATAACCTGCACCAATTGGCAACTGTTCACTCTTCTGATCATATCAAAAAACCGGGCGCATTCGCTCCCGGTCTTGATGTAACTATGAATCCACCAGCACAGGTTGTCCTGTTCTATGCCGAGAATCAATCTTTATTTGCTCAGTTGCTCGCAAAATCTGATCTGCAACAGTTTTACGCCGGAGAGGCCTTCTTGCTGTCAGGCAACAATTCTTCGCTCACCCGTCCAAGCACAGCAACAATTTCCTTATACTCCTCAATGCCTGTCCCGGTCAGGCTCCACTGATCTCCGTGGGCAGTCAAGAAGTTCTCTTGCGTCAGGTGTTCAAGCTCCTGTTTGATCTCACGTTCACCCACGCGATATCCTCGCTCTTCTAACAAAGGCAGCGCGTCGCTTACGTTTAAATCCTGATTTTGGGCAAAATATAGAAGATGAATTCGTACGAATAGATTCTGTACTTCTGCATGCATAAGCTAAGCTCCTTCCCGGGTTGTAGCCCTTCTTGGTTGCTAAGTAATTACCCCGCGAAAGAAGCGAAGAAACAGGTGACAATCCGGACACTGTAATCTCTTTCCAAAATCATTCCGCTTGACTAACCGCATCTACTGCACTATCTTGAAAATAAGTACCATTTTTGCTCGGGAGGGTGATTCACCATGTTTCAAGCTGTTTCCTATGAAGGAACACGAAGCGAGCAGCACACCGCCGTCCTGGGACAGTTAAGTGCTCTGATCCGCGATGAACCTAGTGCGATTGCCAATCTGGCTAACGCTGCTGCGCTGCTCAATGTATTTTTAACCGACACCAACTGGGTCGGATTCTATCTGTATGATGGAAAAGAACTGGTCCTCGGACCGTTCCAGGGATTGCCTGCTTGCATCCGTATTCCACTTGGACGCGGAGTATGCGGCACATCTGCTGCGGAGAGACGCACACTCGTTGTTGATGATGTGCATGCTTTTCCAGGCCATATCGCCTGTGATGCTGCATCCAACAGTGAGATCGTTGTTCCGATCATCAAAGACGGACAATTATATGGCGTACTCGATATCGACAGCCCGATCAAAAACCGTTTTGACGATGAGGATCGCATCTTCCTGGAAAAAGCGGTTAGCTTGCTCGTCGAGCAACTGTAAGCCGTCCGATTCATCTCATATTCATGTAAACAAGAGGACTCTGTCCTCACCCGGTGATATCCATATGTACGAACAAAAAGCGCAGACCTCCGGGAGGGCTGCGCTTT
Organism: Paenibacillus cucumis (ex Kampfer et al. 2016); assembly: GCF_019748695.1. Classification (NCBI taxonomy): domain Bacteria; kingdom Bacillati; phylum Bacillota; class Bacilli; order Caryophanales; family Paenibacillaceae; genus Paenibacillus; species Paenibacillus cucumis (ex Kampfer et al. 2016). Next base: position 8,942 of record NZ_JACLIC010000053.1, read on the forward strand.
TTGTTGCTATGTTCTTACGAATGCTCTTACCAATGTTCTTACCAATCATCTTGCCCGCCCATGTTACTTTATGCATTCAGGATAGATCCTGTGCCGCTTTGATGATCATTCCCTCTCGCAGAAACTCTGCCAGTCTTGGATGATAACCGTCATACATGTTCCGAAAATCGCGGTGCTCCACGTAAAGATTGGCCAAATCCCGATAAATCTCAGCCGTAGGTGTGTAATACCCTTTGATCCATTCAAGGTGTCTTCCAATAATCTGCTGCACAGCCGGATTGCCCGGTTCAAGCCCAAGCTCCAGCGCCTGTTTCAGATCCAGATGAATCTGATCGATTCTGGTCTGTGAGTCCAAAAAATCCTCTTTGGATTTCAACTCGATCTTCTCCGCTTTCGATTCACGTGACGGCAGGGTCTCAGGCAAGTGCTGTGTTTGACCTGCTTCTGGCAATCTGGCATGACGCGTATTATGTTCGAAGCCATGGTAGAGTTCGTGCTCCTCTATCGTCTCTTCCCCTTGCAGATAAGAAACCGTTCGATCCAGCGTTTGGATCAAACCGTGCAGGCGAAGTGCTTCCTCCAAAATTCGGATACGATGTTGCCGCATGACACGGATGATCTCCACAGGCTCTTCCTTAAGCATAGAGCCGATCTCTTCCTCCGCTACTCCTGCTTCCTTGCAGAACAGAATCTGCTGCAGCGTCAGCAACTCTTTTTTTTCATAATAAATATCCTCATCCAGTCCACGAAAGGCAGGGGACAATAACCCCAGCTCCGCATAATGACTTAACTCACTCAGGCTCACACCCGACATACCCGATACATCCGTCATAGAATACGCCATATGAATTCACCTCCTACTTGTTATGCGTGCTCTGTGTGTTCACCCGCCGTGCTTCCGATATATTTAAAAAGATACAAAAGAATTAAAAACGCAGTTGAAAATGCGTGCATCCATGTCCTATGAAATTCAACGGGTTCAGACAGTTGCTTGCAGGATGTTACCTATTTTATACCCTTCTCACCCATTGTGAACCTATAGTCAGTTCAGAAAAATGATGGTTTTTTTGAGGCCACTTTAAGCGGATATCGATCGTTTATGATATAGAATTACAAGCAAAAATCCTGCACCAGAGATGGATACAGGATCTTCTAAAATTTCATATAATCTGTTTATTACAAGCGATGAACTCACTTAATTTTTGTTAAACATGACAAACTTCAATTCCGTCATTTCTTCCGTTGCATATTTCACACCTTCACGCCCGATGCCACTTTGCTTCACACCGCCATACGGCATATGATCTACCCGGAATGTCGGGATATCATTGATCATTACGCCGCCCGCTTCAATGTCATCCACAGCTCGAAGTGCCGTTTGAATGTCATTCGTGAATACCCCAGCTTGAAGTCCATACATAGAGTCGTTAACATGCTGAATGCCTTCTTCTACGGAATCAACCGTGTTAATCACAACAATCGGTGCAAACACTTCCTGACAAGAAACCTTTGCATCGCGTGGCACATTCGCAAGCACGGTTGGACGCAATACGCCTCCTTCAGCCTCACCACCCGCGACCACGGTTGCCCCTGCCTGTTTCGCTTCTTCAATCCAGTCCAGAGTACGTTGTACATCCTTAGATGTAATAAGTGCTGATACAACCGTATCCTCGTTCAGCGGATCACCGATTACAACCTGTTCAGCAGCTTCGGCAAAGCGCTTAATAAATGGCTCGGCAATCGACTGATGCACATAGATGCGCTGTAACGAAATGCATACCTGGCCCTGATATGTGAAAGCTCCCGTAACGCTGCGCGGGATGACCTTGTCGAGATCCGCATCTTTGTCTACAATGACAGCCGCATTGGAACCCAGCTCCAGCGTAACACGTTTCAGTCCTGCGTTGCTGCGGATGTTTGTTCCTACGGCCGGGCTACCTGTGAAGGTAAGATAAGCTACATCCGGATGGCTCACAAGTACATCGCCAATTGTTTTACCATCACCGCTCACCACATTCAGTGCTCCGTCTGGCAACCCTGCCTCTTGGAGCAGGTTTGCGATGTAATAGGCAGACAGCGGAGTCTGTTCCGCAGGTTTAAGCACGATGGTATTTCCAGCAGCCAGTGCGGGTCCAACCTTGTGAGCAACCAGATTCATCGGAAAATTGAACGGTGTAATGGCCCCAATCACCCCCAGCGGCTGCCGCATCGTATAACCAATACGACCTTCGCCGCCTTTTGCCGCATCCATCGGAACGGTCTCTCCAGTCAAACGTTTTGCCTCTTCGGCAGCAAACCGATAGGTCTCGATCGTACGATCAATCTCGCCTCTTGCCGCCGTGATCGGCTTTGCCGCCTCTAATGCAACGATGCGGGCTGCCTCTTCTTTACGTTCCTCCAGCATGGCCGACAGCTTGTACAGCAAGTCTGCACGCTGATGTGCAGGCATTTGGCGCATCGCTTTACGTGCCTTCACAGCCGCCGCAATGGCGGCTTCAGTCTCCTCCGCCGAGGCCGAAGCCACTTCTGCCAGCGTTTCCCCGGAATAAGGTGCTCGAAGTGTTGTATAGTGTACCGATTCGGTATACTTACCGCCGATAAACAGATGTTGTTTTTTCATAAACGCATCCTCCGTTCCCGTTCATTCGATTCGCGAGTAACTACCATCCTTACATAACTCTACTCTAGTTATACACCATTTCGCCCTCTTCCACCCAGTTGACGAAACGATATAAGTTACTCGGTACTGGTTGTTGGTAGGGCCGTGCGGTGGATGATCTTTAGAAAAATCGTTGCTTTATTTCACCGTCAGTACCGGACATTCGGCATGCTTCAGCACACCATGACTGACACTGCCGACTACAATCTCAGCCAGCACACTTTTGCCACCGGTGCCCATCACAACCAGGTCACATTTCCGCTCACTCGCCATCCGGCAGATTTCAGTTACAGGATCACCTGCAACCAGCAATGTCTCGTAGTCCACACCGCGACCAACCATTTGTTCAACCACTGGCTCTATAATGTGCTTCCCCTCTTCAGCGATACGTTCCTCCAAATCAACGCCAAGCGCTGGTTCGTTCATTGAGATAGAAGGATTCACATGCATAATCGTCAGACTGACAGGATGTTTCATCTGTTCAGCCAGCATCAGAGCCTGTTCCAGCGCCTTTTTCGCATGATCCGATTCATCTACAGCGACCAATATTCGTTTTAGCATACCCATATCCTCCAGTCTGTTTATCGGTTCTAAACATCTACATCTATCCACGCGTTGCGCTCGTACTAATTTCCTGTAGGCATAAACCAACTCTTAATGAGCTGTGATGGACGCATCAATATCCCGCAGGTGACGACGACGCATCAACAATACAGCAACACCGATCAGCACCATTAACGCACCGAAGTAAAACGGCGTTTCTGGCAAAAACCATTCAGACAATTTACCCGCAAGCCAAGGGGCTAGTGCACCGCCCATAAACCGCACAAAACTGTACGCCGCAGAGGCTACGGAGCGCTCCACTGGAGCGGCCTCCATCACAGCCGTTGTGATCAACGTATTGTTTATTCCAAGGAAAATCCCTGCTACGATCACCGCAACAATAACCGTCACCGATGAGCCCATTACCGTACCCACAGCCATCACCAGCAAGTCCAGCGCAAACAACGTGAGCATGACACTCATGGAAGGCACGGAGCCAAATCGGCGCTGCAGCTTCGGTGCCACAAAGACGGACGTAATCGCCAGCATCAATCCCCATCCGAAGAAAACATACCCAAGGCCGTGTTCGTCCAGTTTCATGACATAAGGGGAGTACGCCATCAACGTAAAGAATCCAAAGTTATATAAAAAGGCGGTTATCGCCAACGTTTTCAGTGAAGGGTACCCGAGCGCTTTGAACGGATCGGATAACGTGCTGCGTGTTTTCGGTTTAGCCATTTTGGGCAACATAAACATGATGCTGATAAACGCAATTGCCATCAGTACAGCTACCCCGTAGAACGGGCCGCGCCAAGAGATCGAACCCAGTTCCCCGCCAAGTAGCGGACCAACGGCAATCCCTAGACCCAGTGCTGCTTCGTATAAAATAATAGCCTTGGCTGTCCCTGACGTGGACAAGCCAACAATAGCTGACAACGCGGTGGCGATGAACAAGGCATTCCCGAGTCCCCAGCCCCCGCGATAACCAACCAGCGCTCCGACCGTGTCCGATGTACCGCCAAGGAACGAAAATACAATAATCAGCAATATACCGCTGAGCAGTGTCCATTTCACGCCAATCCGGCTGGAAACCACACCCGTAATCAGCATGGCGATCCCCGTTACCGCGTTATAGCTAGTAAACAGCAAGGACACTTGGCTTTTGGACGCGTGTAGCTGATCCGCAATGGCTGGCAGAATCGGGTCTACCAAGCCCAGACCCATAAACGAGATGATACAGGCGAAAGCTACAGCCCATACCGCTCGTGGCTGGGACAGTAGACCTCCACGGGATGACGGCAATTCGTCAGGTAGTGATGGTTCTCTTTTCATAGGTCATTCCTCCGATGTAATGTGTAATGTTGAGATAGTGAAAATAATTGAGAACAATTGATTAGTTTAATTAATTTTCATGAGTTTTCTTGTTTTTTTCAGAAAAAGAGTTGTAAAAACAGCACAAGGACACCGGAAATCCCGGTGTATTGCATTCATCCATATTGCTCTGCACTCCCACATAAAGACTTGCAAAAGCTCCCTATGCGTATCTTTTCACTTCGGCTTCTTGTTGCCTTCTCTGTTGGCTACTCGTCTTAATCTTCGTTTCTCTCACGAGCGTTGGCTTGCAACGTCTGTATGCCCGTTCTAACGCGCCCACGAAGCTCCTCCAGCTCCTGTTGTACAGCATGAATGCTCTGAAGCTTCTGCTCCAGCAACTGCAACTGACCATCCAATGTGGCTTCCATCAGGGTGAGCTTTTCGATCCGCTCTTTCACCTCAGTGGTCTGCTGATAGTCGAAACGTTGCTCGTTCAGCACATCTGTCGTAGCTACATAGGCATGAAGTTCTTGTAACGAAAAGCCAAGCACCTCTTTGGCTCGAACCACTTTTTTCAAATAGTCGATGTCATCCTGTGAATATAGCCTCGTTCCGCCGTCTGTCCGCTGAGGTGAAGGCATCACACCAATCTCTTCGTAGTATCGAATGGTACGCTTGGTCAGTCCGCAGGCTTTGGCGACATCATCAATTTTGAACAAACTCATCGACTCCACCTCGCTTATATGTCATTAGTATTATGTACATAATTATATATAATTCTAACGTTAACGTCAACGTTAGATTTTAGTTTGGAATTTAACCGTTAAAATTATTCATGAAATGATAGATAAAATCGACCATTCCATTCCGTATTTGAGACAGAAGCAGAAAATAAAGACAAAAAAAGACCCGCATCCGCGGATCTCGGTGATAATACAGGTCATTAAGCATGGCTCTGCATGTACTTACTGACATTAGTTGTTCTGACCTTGTCTTGACCTTTTCTTGACCTTGTCTTATCTTACTCATCTCACTTCTCTTATTTCTCTTGCTTGTCCTGTTCATGCTGTGCCCTTTGCATTTGCTTCAAACGGCCTTCCACCCGGGTAAACAGCCTGATGGTATAGAAACCAACAGCGACTAGACTCAGTACCAACGCACGCACATCCGTAAGCCAGAAACCAATCACACCAAAAGCGGTAATAATAACTCCAAATTGCATCATCAGCGCCGAACTGTACCGCTGCGCTTCTTCCCACAGCGCCCGGTCGCTCATTGCACGTGGTGTACGATAACCATATATTCCGTTAATTTGTTTTGGCGGCTTCTTATACACCATCAATCCCAAAATGAAATAACATACTCCGCATATAATCCCCACGAATGCTCCTGCCAAAATACTCGCTCCTTCTTTTCACTTTAGCTCTCAGGCCAATTCGGTTCACAGTCTGCCATAAATAAAGTAAAACGGCTCTACGTATATACGCAGAGCCGTGATGTACGTTTCAAACCATTTAAACGTTCTTAATTCGTAGAACCCGCATCGCATTCAGTACCGCAAGCACCGTCACACCCACATCGGAGAAAACAGCTTCCCACATGGTGGCGATCCCGAATACACCCAGCAACAGAAAGATTGCTTTGACTCCCAGCGCAAATCCGATATTCTGCCAGACAATGCGGCGTGTACGCTTCGCAATACGGATGGCACTGGCGATTCTGGATGGTTCATCCGTCATGATCACCACATCCGCTGCTTCAATTGCTGCATCCGATCCGAGTCCGCCCATGGCAACACCGACATCTGCACGGGCCAGCACGGGTGTATCGTTAATCCCGTCACCGACAAAGATCATTTTTTCCTTCGGTAATTTGTTTTGTTCCAGTTGTTCCAGTCGTTCGACTTTATCCTGCGGTAGAAGTTCGGCATGAACCTCATCCACGCCAAGCTGGCGTGCAACTGCCTCGCCTACCGCTTTGGCATCGCCGGTCAGCATGACCGTTTTGTGTATGCCTAGCTGTTTGAGTGCCTCTATCGCAGACGCTGCATCTTCCTTCACTTCGTCCGCAATAATGAGGTGTCCGACATACTCTCCGGCTTCAGCTACATGCACAACCGTTCCTACCGTTTGCGGCTTCGTATACATGATCCCTGCCTGCTCCATCAACTTGGCGTTGCCTGCGAGCACTTCCTGACCGTTCACATTGACTTTAATTCCATGTCCGGCTATCTCGTCATATCCGTCCACACCTTGCGAGGGAATGTCTTTCGCCCAAGCGGCACGAATGGATTCTGCAATCGGATGATTGGAATTCGCTTCGGCAATCACGGCCAGCTTCATCAGTTCCTCTTCCGTACGCGTACCTTCAGGATGAACAGACGTGACTTTGAAAACACCTTTGGTTAATGTGCCCGTTTTGTCGAACACTACCACTTTAACGTCATTTAGAGCTTCCAGGTAATTACTTCCTTTGACCAGAATGCCGTTACGCGAAGCTGCACCAATCCCGCCAAAGAAGCCAAGCGGAATCGATACAACAAGTGCACAAGGACATGAAATAACGAGGAACACCAGCGCACGATAGATCCAGTCTGCAAACGTTGCACCGCTAAGTAGCAGTGGCGGAACGAAAGCAATCAGAGCAGCGAGAATGACCACAATAGGTGTGTAATACCGGGCAAATTTGCTGATAAAATGCTCCGTTTTCGCCTTGCGGCTGCTGGCATTCTGCACCATATCGAGGATTTTGGATACGGTGGATTCACCAAAGGTTTTGGTGACCTCTATGGTTAACATGCCGTTTTTGTTCACAAATCCGCTGAGTACATCACTTCCAGGCTCCAGTTCCCGTGGAACAGATTCCCCCGTCAACGCGGATGTGTCTACCATGGAGCGGCCTGCCTTTACGATACCGTCGAGGGGCACACGCTCACCGGCTTTAACCACAATCCGATCGCCAATGCGAACCTCTTCCGGGGAGACACGCCGGGTCTCTTCCCCTGCACCTGTGAGAACATTCGCATAGTCCGGGCGAATATCCATCAGGGACTGAATCGACTTGCGCGAGCGATTCACTGCCATGCCCTGGAACAGCTCTCCGAGCTGATAGAAGAGCATGACCGCGACACCCTCAGGATACTCTCCGATGGCAAACGCACCTAGCGTGGCAACCGTCATCAGGAAGTACTCATCAAACACCTGACCGCGAATGATGTTTTTGAATGCCTGTAGCACGATATCGCCACCAGCGATGAGATAAGCCACTACGTATAGCGCAAGCTGTGCCCAGCCATCGAGCGGTGACCAGATCGCTGCGGCCAGCAACACAGACCCCGTAGCAAGGCGGGCTAGTAACGTTTTGGTCTGTCCGGCACCATGCTCATGTGAATGCCCTGCATGAGCGTCACTGCCTTCGGTGTGATTATGCGTATGGCTGTGATCATGTCCATGACTGTGTCCATGATCATGAGTATGTCCATGTGAATGTTCATGTGAATGAGCATGGCTCTGATGTTGATGCTTATGCGTGCCACCCGCTTGGCTTACGTTCGTGTGGGCAAGACTACCCGACCCTTTTTCCGAGATACGAATATGTGGCTCCAGCCGCAACACCTTGCGCCTCACTTCCTCCACTACCTGCTCATCCGTATCGGAGTTGGTGTACATGGATAACGTTTTGGTTACAAAATTAACGGAGCATTCATTAATGCCCTTAATTTTACTCACACCATTTTCAATCTTCAGTGCACAGTTGGCACAATCCAGTCCGTCAAGCAGCAGTTCCCTTTTCACCTGTTCCTGTTCGGTTCCCATGTGAATTCTCCCCTTTGCAGTCCGAAAAAAGTTGAACTAAAGGTATTACACGAGCACTACGATGACAGAATAACCTTCCAATCGCTGTTATCCCCAAATTTCTTTTATCCCTTTCATCCTCAGAGGGAAATTTGGTGATAAGTGTAGGCTTCCGATGTAGCTTTCTTTTCAGAAAGCTTTCAGGCGAACGCTCCGCTTTTCCAGGTTTTTTCTGTCCTCTCCGTTTTTGTGTAAAAAATAGTTCATCTTTTTTTATATAATCTTGTATTCAATAATATATGAGCAATCATTCATATGTTCAATTAACACTATTATATGCATGCCCAAACCGGAGTGTCAACACAAGGTGTTGATTTTGGATACAGAATATGCAAATAGTAATCATTTCGCTTTAGGCGTTTTTTGGATATAATAGAGCTATCAAGTTGTTAAACATAGGCGGTGATAGGAATGGAACAACCGGTTAAAGCTCCACATGATTGCGATGATGCCTGCTTAGGTACGGAAGCCGATGTGCAAACCATTCGCACCTCACTTATAGATCGGGAGACCTCTTCCGAGATGGCGGATTGGTTCAAAGCATTTAGTGATCCAACACGTCTACGTATTATTGATGCACTGTTACAGAAAGAATTATGTGTACATGATCTAACGGTATTGCTCGACATGGGTCAGTCAGCCATCTCCCACCAGCTGCGCTCTCTCCGCAACATGCGGATTGTGAAGCGTCGCAAGGAAGGCAAGACCGTTTTTTATTCTTTGGATGATGCTCATATTGAGCAGATTTTCCTGCAAACGCTCCAACATATCAAACACGGCTAGGCTACTGCCAGCCTGTTCAAACCAACAGAAACCCCCGTCACTCGGCCTTATGCCGATGGACGGGGGTTTCTGTTGTGTAAGGGAACCGTTTTAATAGTTACAGCAAACGGTTATTGTTCGGATCATAAAGGCCCGACTTATCTTTGAACATGTTGAATATATGTGACACCACCACTTTAAGTACCGCGTATCCCGGAACCGCAAGCAGGATGCCGACTACCCCGAACAAGTTCCCTGAAGTCAGAATGACAAAGATGATGGTGATCGGATGAATTTTGAGTGTTTTACCCATAATCTGCGGCGAGATAAGTTTACCTTCAATCAGCTGTACAATGGTCCACACGGCAATCATTTTCAGCAACATCACTGGCGAAGTCACCAGAGCAACAATCAAAGCCGGAGTAATGGCAATTGCTGGCCCCAGATAAGGAACAACACTCGTGAAGGAAGCAATGATTGCAAGAATCAGAGCATAATCCAAACCAATGACCATGTACCCGATGTAAAGCAACACACCGATACAGAAGCTGACGATAATCTGTCCACGGATGAATGAGCTGATCTGGTGGTTGATATCATGCAACACATGCATGGCACCGGTACGACTTTTGATTGGCAAAAAAGACAAAATCTTGTCCGGCAACTTCTTGCCGTCTTTGAGAAGATAGAACAAGATGAATGGCACGGTTACGATAGATAACACGGTCTCGGTAAATGCACCAAGGAACCCGCCAAGCTTCGTCCAGGTAGAATTGAGGATCTCGGTAGCTTTCGTGGAAATCGTGCCCCACCAGTCCTGCCAGTTCATGTTGATCGTATCTTGCACCTGGCTGAACAGCTTATTGCCTGTCAATTCCTCGAATTGTTCCCTTACGTTTTCACTGTAAGTAGGGAAATTGGCGATCAGCCCCATAATCTGATTACGTAGCACAGGAATAACTGCCAGCACCACAATAGTCAAGATGCCACCAATGGCAAGATAGAGAATCAGTATCCCCCAGCCTCGCTTGATTTTCCATCGTTCCATCACGTCCACAAGTGGATTGAGCAGATAATAAAGGATGCCCGACAGAATAATAGGCAGAAGAATTGTTTTGAGTAACACCGCTAGCGGATGGAACACAAAGGATACCTTGGTCAGCACCATAATGTTCAGTCCTACCAATAGCAGCACTAACAGAAACAGCACAAATTTGTTGTTCAGAAAAAATCGTTTGAATCGCTCAGGCCACACCCGGGTTTGTACCTCAGGTTGTTGCTCAGGTTGCTCCATAGGCTTGTCGTCCTCTCTTATGTATCTTTCTTCCGTTATAATCACCTTTCTGCCTGACGGGTACAATTAACTCTTGTACAAGCCAACATATGTATAATACTCCCGATTTATACGTATGAGCCCGTTGACCGTTTCAAATTTAGCGAGTAAAGTCATTTTACCCCAAAATGCACAACGTGCCCCACACCGACCGTTTGAAAAATTTCCCATAAAAAAACGATCCACCTCCGCTTGGAGGCGAACCGTCTCTCTCTGATCCGATGCTATTCACATTAAAACCTTTATACGTTTCCCGCAAGCTGTGCAATCAACTCATACGAGTGCAGACGTGCTTGATGATCATAGATCATCGACGTAATTATCAATTCATCTGCCTGCGTCTGGCGAATAAAGGACTCCAGCTGGCCCTTCACTTTCTCCGGTGAACCGTTCACCGCAGCTTTCAGTGTTTGAGCTACAGTAGCCTGTTCGCGTTCTGTCCATTTCTCATCCATCACAGCTGGCGGCTGTACAAGCCCTGTTGTGCCGCGGATGATGTTCAGGAACTGTTGTTGCATCGTCGTCCCTAGCCACGCAGCCTCTTCATCGGTATCTGCCACCACGGCATTCACCCCTACGATGACATAAGGCTCCTTCAGACTCTCCGACGGCTGGAAGCTATTGCGGTAGGTATCCAGAGCAATTCGGGTATAATCTGGTGAGAAGTGGCTGGCAAAAGCAAACGGCAATCCCAGCTGGCCTGCCAATCGTGCGCTGAAATCACTGGAGCCCAGCAGGTAAATCGGGATGTTCAGCCCTTCGCCGGGCACTGCGCGTACGGGTGCATGATAGGACGTTGCCGATGCATCAAAGTATGCACGCAATTCTGCCAGCAGCTCAGGGAAATCTTCTCCGCTGTTCAGATCTTTGCGAAGCGCAACGGATGTACGGCGATCACTTCCGGGCGCACGGCCCAGACCCAGATCAATGCGTCCAGGATACAGGGATTCAAGCGTACCAAACTGCTCTGCAATGACAAGTGGTGCATGGTTCGGCAGCATAATGCCACCAGAACCTACACGAATGGACTTCGTTCCACCCGCCAAGTGTCCAATTACAACCGAGGTTGCAGACGAAGCGATGCCTGGCATGTTGTGATGCTCAGCCACCCAGTAGCGATGATATCCCCAACGCTCGGCATGTTGTGCGAGCTCCAGACTGTTGCGAAGTGCAATTGCAGGGGTTGATCCCACGACAACGGGAGCAAGGTCAAGCACGGAAAGTTTGACGTCAGTGATATGTTCTTTATGTTGATGTTCAATACTCATTAAAGTTCATACTCCTCTGTGATTATATTTTTGTATATCCAGATATATAGATATAAATAAACAACATTTTGCTTAAAAAATGAAACATAACTCTTATGTTTCGAAGACAGATTCTTTTCATACATGTAGCGAAGAAAGCCGGGAGTCCATGTGGTACACACCACGTGTTCTTACAACCTCTAGCCGTTCACATCCGGACGGAATCTCCTGCTTGCTGCGTATTGCATCCTTAGCTTCCGTTCCGGCATCCGGCTTATAACTCATGTTGTACGTACTCGGCAAAAGCCTGTATCGTTTCTTCATTGCGTCGATAGTACGTCCATTGTCCTCTGCGCTCCGATAACAACAACCCTGCCTTGAGCATCGTCAACAAATAGCTGGAGATTACAGACTGTGCCAGTCCAGCCTTCAATTGAATCGTGCCAACACAGATCCCACTCTTACCGCCATCCGGATGCTGGGATAGCTCGAGGGGGGAGAAGTGCTGCTCCGGGTTTTTCAGCCACAACAGGATCTGTCTGCGTGTCTCATTAGATAGTGCTTTGAAAATGAGTATAGGTTCCATGGGTCGATTATACCCCCTTTTTGACCTTTTGCCAAACCCCATAAACTAACAAACCGACTCATCAAGAGTCGGCTTGGCAATTCACATCTGATCAATTCCATGTTAGAAACGTGTTGTTACCGTCTGTTTCACTTCATCCAGCATTGCTTGATATGCAGCATCATCCAGATAACCAATACCACCGAAGAGCAGATGGCCTACCGGCTCGATTCCTACAAAATCAAAAATCCCTGTGTCGGAAGTCAGCTGGAGCGCATCCGTCATACCGATCTGGTCATACACGTCCTTCGGCGTTCCGTGTGTACTGATCATAACACCTTTTTTACCCGTTAACAGTTTCTCAATTCCTGTCGCTCCAGATGCATAAGCAAATCCGTAAGCAAACACCCGGTCAACGTATCCTTTCAGAATCGCCGGAAGCCCCGTCCACCAGATTGGATAGATAAACGTAATAGCTTCTGCCTCTGTCACATATTTCTGCTCCGCTACGATATCTTGGGGAGTCTGTCCTGCACGCATTGCAGCTGTATCCGCCTCAGTCAGTACAGGCTGAAAGCCGAGTTGATACAGATCACGTACAACGACCTCATGCCCCTCTGCTTCCAGAGCAGTTACGGCTGTAGTCAAAATGGCTTTATTGAAGCTGTCTGTATGTGGATGAGCGTATACGATAAGATGTTTCATGTTTTATTTCCTCCTCAATTGGGTTCAACAAGTTTAAAGACGTCTGACAATCATAGACAGCAAATTCTCCAACTGCTCCGACTGCTCTTCAGACAGATCGGCATAGATTATCTGATTAATCTGATTCGACACTTCGCGGAAGATCGGCTCAAGCTGCTTCCCTTGGTCCGTTAGGCGAATCATCGTTACCCGGCTGTCTTCAGCGCTCTTGCTACGTTCGACATACCCTAGCTTCTCCAGCTTGTTGACGAGCACTGTTACTGTAGGCTGCGTACGCTGAACACGTTCAGCCAGCATTTTGATCGATAATGTCTCTTCCCGGTACAAGAACATCAGGACATCTCCATGGGATGGCACGATACCCGTTACTTCATGCTGTTCCAATTCATGAACAATTCGTTTGTTCACATGATCTCTGATTCGTGCAATCATTGCAAAAGCGTTGTGTTTTAACATAAATGTATTATACATAGATATCTATGTATTTTCAACTCCTCATTTTTAGACTATATAAGTTAAACTAAAGATTTTACACGGCCCACTCCGATGACAGAATAACCTTCCAATCGCTGTTATCCCCAGATTTTTTGGATTCCCTTTTCCAAAGGGGAAAATCCGGTGATAAAGGCGAACGCTCCGCTTTTTCAGGTTTTTTCTGTCCTCTCCGTTATTGTGTAAAAGAATAGTTCAACTTATATACAATTCATAATTCCAAACAAAGTGACACGGCCCTTGTACTCTCATACTTGAAGGTATGGGACTACAAGGGCCGTACATCGTTACAACAGTTTAGTTCACAGAAGATTTGTTTGCACATTAATAGTCGTTACTTTCGTTCTTTACCTTATCGTTATTTAATCCAGTGTGTAATTTGCTCAACAGATTGGCGTGATTTCTCACGATGAGGCTCTTCTGCACGATAACCAAAGGCCGCCATCACTGACACATCCCATGCGCAATTCTCTAACAGTCCTGCATCTTCCAGAATACGATGCACCTCTGCATAATTGTATCCTTCGATCGGACAAGAATCGATGCCAATCTGAGCCGCTGCAGTCATCATATTGCCAAGGGCAATGTATGTCTGTTTAGATGCCCAGTCGAATAATGTTTTCGCGTTTTGAAGCAGACCTTGATTGTTCTGAAATTTACCGTAAGCTTCACTTGTCATTTTGAATACATCATCGGGCATGCCCTGGACCTCTTTCAGCATGTACGCTGCATAAGGAGAGCTGTAGCTGGCATCCGTGCGAGCCAAGATCACAATGAAGTGACTGGCTGTGGCTAGCTGCCGCTGTGCACCGGACGACACCTCGGACAAGCGCTGACGGAACTCGGGATTTTGTACAATGAGAAACTTCCATGGTTCGAATCCAATGGAACTTGGAGACAAACGACCTGTTTCAAGGATGAAAGTGAAGTCTTCTTCTGTAATTTTGCGTGACGCATCAAATAGCTTTGTTGCATGACGAAACTTAAATGCCTGCAAAATCTCTTCTTTTTTCTTTGTCTTTACAGTAACATCCACTCTTCTCCACGTCCTTTGCTTTATATATTATATGCTGAACCCACATAGCTATGGAGTTCGTTTGCTGTTTATGGCTCAGGTATCAGTTTAGATGTTATGCTCCAGATTGAAAAGTACGTACCTTATTGTACCCTGGTTCCTAAAAGTAAGGATAGCTTACATTACTAAATTGCGTCATTACTTAAAATACTTAATTAAAATCTTGCGTTCTACCTTAGTGATCATTGTGATACGCCCATCTTCTTTGTACCGAACCTCAAAAGCATCTTTTGCATCGCGCTCAAATGTAACTGTATCTATTTTTTCAGCATCTCGGTGGAGCCTGTAGTCGTCAAGATCTACATTAAAAATATTTTTCACAAATGGCCCAACCCGCTCTCTAAGAAGATTCTCATCCATATTTAATAACTGATCCTGGTAAGCCTCCATCTGTTCCGGACTGTTTATTTGGGGATAACCATAATCATTTGAATCTCCCACCATATATCTCGATCCATTTTTGGCTTCTGTTATTTTCACAAAATAATTATCACTAAATGAGAAAAAAGTTGAATCTTCACCAATTTCATCATCTTTAATTCGACTAGCATCATCTAGGTTAAAGTTAGCTTTACCTGAGAACACCTCAATCGCCCTTTTCGCCTTTGCCACTTCAGTTTGGGATATCTGATCTGCTCTTAACTCACCTGTAATGGATATCGCTTGATCCTGCCGCCAGATAATTTCTCCGTAACTATCACCCTCGCGTAAATCTACTACAGTGTAGCTCGTTGGATCCGTTTTTCCTTGTTGCATTCCCACGGATCTTCTAACTTTCACAGGTTGAAGTGTCGGTATTATGCCAGTACTCTCCAGAATTGATGGTACCTGACGCAAATACCGATGTTCCAGCTTACTTGGCTGCATCTCCGCTCTCATCTGCACTTCACGAAGATTACCCGTCTTGGCATCCAGCCAAATTTGGGCGTAATCTGCTCCTTTCTCCTGGCCCGCTTCGACGTATATTCTTCCAGACACAGGCAGATCTTGTACTTTGGTAATGCGTAGCTGTTTGCCCAGATCATCTCTCATCGTCATCGCAACATTCTTTTTCATCTGATCGGTAAGGATATCGACATTCACGTGATCTGTAAACAACAAAGCTGAAGCCGGATTCATCTGCTCCATCAACGGTTTTGCGAGTTGCCCGTCGTGCCAATTCCACATAAATAGCCCACCTGCGATAACCAGTGCACTTAACCCTGCAACGAGAATGCCTCTACGACTTTTTCTATGACGTTGATGACCTGGACCAACTTTGAATGTATCTTTAGATATATCTTTAGCTTTAGCTCTATTATTAACTGTATTTGTGTCTGGATCTGTGTATCTCCTGGATAAATCAAAGTGTGAACCAGATCGCTCCAATGACGACTCTAAAGGGCTCATTTCACTCATTTCCTCTTCCTTACTGCTTACCGTTCGTATCCGCTGCACCTGCTGTAGCACCTTACGCTTGTGATCTTCAGTAAAAGGAGACGTTGCAAACGGCCCTTTACGAATTTCCTTTTCCCATTGATCATCCTCATGTTTCATTCGCTTCTCTCCTCCCACTGCTTTCGAACCTTATCCTTAGCCCGGAATAGC
Organism: Paenibacillus cucumis (ex Kampfer et al. 2016); assembly: GCF_019748695.1. Classification (NCBI taxonomy): domain Bacteria; kingdom Bacillati; phylum Bacillota; class Bacilli; order Caryophanales; family Paenibacillaceae; genus Paenibacillus; species Paenibacillus cucumis (ex Kampfer et al. 2016). Next base: position 25,078 of record NZ_JACLIC010000053.1, read on the forward strand.
CGTGATTTCACGGTTCCTTGGCTAATTCGTAACATATCTGCGATCTCCACCGTTGTAAGTTCATACCTCAGATGCAACAGAAGGATCTCCCGAAACTTCTCCGGTAGTGCCAGCACGATATCCCAAATTTCATTGATATGTACTTTACGAATCACTTCTATCTCGGCAGATGGATAAGCTGATCGTTCTCGCATCGTTTTTCTTGATCCGGATTGATCTCCTTGATCTGACTCTAACGACAACGTTTCTCCCCATAAGCTGCTTCGGAAAAACCTCGACTTTCGGTATGTAAACGTTGTGTTCCTCGTAATTGTTAGAAGCCATGTTTTGATCGAGCAATCTCCCCGATAGTTCGCGATTCCTGTGTATGCCCGGACAAACACTTCCTGTGACAAATCATCTGCTTGCTCCGTATTTCTAGTTAAAAAATAAACATAATTCCACACATCATTGCCGTAATCATGCATCAGGCTGGCAAGTGTGTCATTGTTGATGGTCTGGGCCTCTGCCAGAAACGAATAGTCCAACGAATGTTCACCTCACTTAATACGACTAAACGGAATGTCATCCGGTTCCCTAATTTACACAATATTCTTTATACTTTAGCAAAAAAACAAAAAACAGCATGTCCAGATACACTGAACACGCCATCGTAAAACGCTGAATAATGTACATATAAGATTCATCATTATTTCTTCATTGCTACAATCATCAGAAACATCGGTCTTCGATTCTCATCAGACATCCCTGGGACCTGCTCCATCATCTCCAAAGAAGGTTTGGATTCTGCCACTTGTTGAATGATGAACCCCGCACCAATCAATTCATTCAGATGTGTAGCCATCGTCCGATGATACTTCACCACATCATGATCCAAAAAGTTTGCGATCCGCTGTCCTTGCTCATGATAATGATCCACAGGCCAATGCAGTTTCTCCCCTTGAGCATCATAATGCCAATCTTGCTCCGCACGAGCGGTGAATATCGGATGTTCAACAGATAGAATGAACGTTCCACCTGTGACTAGACAATGATTGATTTTACGATACACGTCATGCAAATGTTTAATGTAATGCAGAGCAAGCGAGCTAATAACCACATCGAACTGATTCTGGTCAAAATGAATATCTTCGATGGCCGTCTGCCGATACTCAATCTGTAGATCATTCGTCAGTTCACGCGCACGCCGCAGCATATTTTCGGATAAGTCTACACCGATGACAGAACTCGCCTGTTGTTCACGCGCATATCGGCAATGCCAGCCAAAACCGCAACCCAAATCAAGTACTCGCTTATCCTTTAAATCGGGTAATAAGGTTTGTAATTCATGCCATTCCCCAGCTGCATCTACCCTTCAACGGAGCGAGCCATCTTACTATAATTCTGAAAAAATGCCTTATCATCGTATTTATTTTGTTTCATGTGATCTTACCTCCCTCCCCGGTCTTCTCTCATACTCTATCAAATAAACGGTATGAATTTCGGAAAAGTTGCCATTTGAATTGTACTCGTGTTATTATACAGAACGAACGTTCAGTATAATATATAGGTATAAACTTTTTAAACTTACTAACGGAGGTCATTATGAGTACAAATTGGACACATCCACTTGAGAGGCAAACGGTAGGCAAAGCTTTTATCAGCTATCTGGTGCCCTCTGTTCTGGGGATGCTGGTCATCGCATTTAACTTTATTATCGACGGCATTATGGTTGGGCATAAACTGGGGTCAACCGCTATGGCAGGCATCGGCATCGCTTCCCCTGTCTACACCCTGTTCGTGGCAATGTCTCTATGGATCGGCATGGGCGGAGCTACGTTATACTCTAATCATATGGGCAGGAAAGAAAATCAGAAGGCCAAAGAAGTGTTTACCAAATCCATTATTCTCATTTCGCTGGTCACAGTGGTTATTGGTTACACGGCCTTCACATTCAAAGATAAACTCGTATATGCATTGGGTGCAAATGCAGATACTTTCCCCTTCGCATCCGACTATATGAACATCATGTTACTTTTCGGGTTTGTTTTTACGATCGAAAATGCATTATCCGTTTTTGTTCGCAACGATGGCGGTCCAAACACTTCAATGTATGCCCAGATTACCTTTGCTGTAGCTAATATTGTCATCAATTATATTACGTTATATGTGCTGGAGTGGGGAGTACGCGGGGTTGCACTTGGCACGATTGTTTCAGCCGCTTTGGCACTGCTCGTGCTGTTCAGTCATTTTTTCAAAAAGTCCAATAATCTTACGTTCACAAGGTTCACATGGAGTACCAAATTGCTTTGCATGATCGCACTTATTGGCTTTCCCAGCTTCCTGGCTGAACTCGGTATGTCCGTCTTTTCGGTCTCACATAACATCTCAACGGAACGGATTGGAGGTACGGATGGTGTTGCCTCGTTTACGGTTTTAAATTACATCCACGGGGTTGTCTTAATGGCATTCCTTGGTCTGGCTTCTGCTGCGCAGCCCCTAATCAGTTATTATCACGGTGCACAGCGAATGGAACAAGTGCAGGAAACGATTCGTATTGCCGTCAAAACAGCCTTAACCTGCGGTGTGGTTCTGCTTCTCATCGTTCAAGTTGGAGCACCTTATTTTGTGCAAATCTTTGGTAACTTCAGTAGCAGTGTAACTGATAACGCAGTCTACGGTTTGCGTATTTTCACTATTGCTTATGTATTCATGGGAGTAAACTTTGTCATGAGCACGTACTTCCAGTCCATAGGTAACGCTAAAATGGCGATCTGGATTACAGCCGCACGCGAGATGATTATCATGATTGCTTTGATTGCCATTCTTCCTTCGTTCCTGGGTGTTACTGGGGTATGGCTAGCTGTACCATTATCTGAAATGATTGTTCTAATCACGATAGCACTCTATTATCGCAAACGCTCCTTGACCGAGCGGCTCAATCTGTTACAGGCAAAATAAATATTATGGTTTAAAAACAAAGATAACGTTCGCTGTATTTTTGCCCCACCGTCACGATATTAAACACTGGCGCCTAACCCCGGCGTAATTCTCCAAAAGAGAACGCCAGGGTTAGGGGCTCAGTACCATTCTGTGCACGACACAAAAAAACACACCTGATTCTCATCAAGTGTGTTTTTGCTTTGCTTGGCGGCGTCCTACTCTCCCA
>NZ_JACLIC010000054.1:0-26380 GCF_019748695.1 Paenibacillus cucumis (ex Kampfer et al. 2016)
TCGAATGCCACGATGCCACTTAACCCTACGCCAGTGGCCCCCGTTGCACCCGTAATGCTTGCGCCAGTTACACCAGTGCCTCCTGTGACTCCTGCACTTGCTAGTAACGTATAGTCTGGTGAACTTCCAGGTGTACCCGTTGGTGCGGCGACATTCGTAATATATGTGCTACCATTAGACGTTACAATCTGACCTGCTGGATATGTTGGCGCTTGAGCAGGATCGAATGGTACCATCCCAGTGAGCCCCATACCTGTAGCGCCGGTAGCCCCCGTCGGTCCTGCACCAGCGATTAATGTATAATCAGGTGAACTTCCAGGCGTGCCTGTCGGTGAGGCGACATTGGTAATATACGTACTACCATTAAACGTGACCACTTGGCCTGCTGAATACGTTGGCGCTTGAGCTGGGTCAAAGGTGATAGAACCGTTAAGGCCCACCCCAGTAGCTCCTGTTACTCCTGATGCAGCGATCAATGTATAGTCCGAAGAAGTACCTGGCGTCCCTGTCGGACCTGCCACACTGGCAATATACGTACTGCCATTATACGTAACCACTTGACCTGCGGGATATCCAGGTGCAAGAGCAGCATCAAAGGCAACAGCTCCGGAAAGTCCTAAACCCGTAGCCCCAGTTGCACCTGTAGAACCGGCGGCAAGCAAGAGCGTGTAATCAGGTGAACTTCCAGGTACACCCACCGGGCCATTTACGTTAGCCACAAAAAGACTTCCATCATAACTAACTACCTGGCCTTGCGCATAAGTTGATCCAGCAGCAGGGTTAAACGTTGTAATATTGTTTAATCCTACACCGGGAATTCCTGTCGCTCCTTGTGGTCCTTGTGGTCCTTGTGGACCCTGCGGGCCTATAGGGCCGACAGCACCCGCAGAACCAGCTGGCCCTGCTGCACCCGTTGGACCAGTAGCTCCTCTCAATCCAGGAACACCAGGGACCCCTGGTACGCCTGGAACACCGGGAGGACCTGCAGCACCTGTAATCCCCCCCGTACCAAAAGTCGTTGTGGCTCTGCTTAGCGAGATAGATATGGAACGAATTAATCCGACTAACCGATCTTTTACTTCGGGAGGTACCTCCAAAAGCAATGTTACACTTAACAAGTCATCCAACAGATTTTGCAAATTCCCTGCGAGATTAATTAAAGCAACAGGAATGACTTCAGAAGAAGCAATGGTCAGTTCTAATACAGCTTGAAGCTCCGCTTTTACCCCAGCTCGGAACTCAGATTCATTAACAAAAGTAAGTAACTGACGTAATCCGTTCTGCAACGCAAGTATATTTGATGCACTCGGCTGACTAATTGCACCGGGAATGGTTACAGCAAGAGAACGAAGAATCGACTCATATTGCTCAAGTTCACTAGCTGTTATGGGGATAAACGGCGAACCTGCCCGGAATGATCTCCCTTCCAAAAACGCTTTAATATTTACTCTTTTACGTCCATCGGACATACTTTAATCAATCCTCCTTAGACATCTTATTTTTCAATCTTATGAAGGAGGAGTTCAAAAATTATCTTGGACATTTTTTTGTGGACAAAAAAGGATACGACCTTGTTCCACGTTGAACAAGATTAAACGGAATACTTCAACAAAAAACACCCTCTATCAGAGGGTGTTTCGGCACATTTTGTTTAAAATCAACCTATTTCGAAGATTCGACCGGAAATTGTAATATAAACTCCGTTCCTTCACCAAGCACACTATTGACATGAATCGTGCCCTGATGAGCATCTACGATGTTTTTTACGATCGCCAAGCCAAGCCCGGTTCCCACACTTTCTCCCCGAACGCGAGCTTTATCCGCTTTATAAAAACGTTCAAAAATAAAAGGTAGGTCTGATGTAGGAATACCCACACCCTGATCTTTTACACTCACTCTGGCAAAAGGAGCACGCAAGTTAGTGACAAGCTCAGCAGAAATTTTCACACTTTTACCAACAGGTGTATGTCTGAATGCATTATCCAGTAAATTCGTGAATACTTGCTCCAGCCTGTCTTCATCTGCTTGTTGAAGTGAGATCATCTGCTGTTTGCATTCGAATTGAAGTTGAATCCCCTGTTCCTTCGAGCGCACCATAAATTTGCGATAAATACGTTCGAGAAGTTCACCGAGTTCAACTTCCTTCATGTTCATGTCAGTATGCCCTGCATCCATACGGGCCAGATCAAGTAAATCCTTGACCAGTCTACCCATCCGCAGTGACTCATCGTGAATGACCTGAATCAGTTCTTCACTCTCTTCGGGCGATGTTGCCATCCCGTCAAGTAAAGCCTCGCTGTATCCCTGCATCATTGATAACGGTGTACGAATTTCATGAGATACATTAGCAACGAAGTCCCGGCGCATCTTCTCCATCTTCACTTCTTCGGTAACATCTCTCAAGACAGCCACCGCACCCCGTACCACACTATCTGCATACAAAGGGGCCATTTGAACAGACCATACTCCTTGTTGCACATGAACATTGGAACTCTGGTCCCCACCTTGCTCCATCACCAGTCTGAATAAGGGTACAAGCGGTTCAGGAACATCACGGGACGGGTTCGCAGAAGGATGACCATCCAAACCCTCATCCTCCTGAGCCCAGTCTAGAGCATACCAGGCCTGCATAATTTTCTCACCAGGCGGATTCGTCAAAATGACCTTGCCTTCACCATCAAAAGTAATCACGGCATCCGTCATGCTTCGCAGCACGCTCGCCAAATGTTCCTTCTCATGATTCAAATTGCGAATGGTATCTTCCAGTTGAACAGCCATATGATTAAATGTATTTGCAAGTTCACCAATTTCATCATTGGTACGGAGAGAAAGTCTCGTTCCATAGTTCCCTTTACGAATGGCATTAGCTGCCTGAATTAATTGTTGCATAGGCTGTGTAATTTTGGTGAACAGAAATAATGCAAAAAACGTTGTTAGACTGAATCCAACAATGCAAATATAAGTAAACAGCCTTTTGATGTCTCTAGATTCAGACTCAGCAAAGTTGGTATCGATATAGGGTAGCAGAAAGAGCCCTAGCGCAATCAGCACACAGCCCACAAGGCATATAATTGTAATCCATAACTTTCCAACCAGTGATCTCCAGAAAGCAAAGTTATTTCGGTACTTCCAGTTTATAACCGACACCCCACACGGTTGTTATCATCGCTGCCGATTCAGGGGATACCTTGTTCAGCTTCTCACGAAGACGCTTCACATGGGTATCCACGGTACGAAGATCACCGAAAAATTCATAGTTCCATACATCCTTAAGTAATTCTTCTCTGGAGAAAACCTTATCTGGCGATGTTGCAAGGTAATGCAACAACTCATATTCTTTAGGTGTCAAACTGATCTCTTCACCACCCGCAGTCACGCGGTGTGCATCATGCTCAATAACAAGATGTGGAAATACAATGTTGTTGCTTGAATTGCTTTCCTTCGAAAGATATGCTGTTGCCGAAGAGCGACGCAGAATAGCCTTCACCCGGTAAATCACTTCACGCGGACTGAATGGCTTTACGACATAATCATCTGCCCCTACTTCAAAACCTTGTACACGGTTAATCTCTTCCCCTTTTGCGGTAAGCATTAATACAGGGGTAGATTTGACCTGACGAAGCCGAGTGCATACCTCAACACCATCCATACCTGGTAGCATAACATCCAGCAAAATCAGACCGTAATCTCCGGCCGTTGCTTTACGAAGCGCTGTTTCGCCATCCTCTGCTTCATCAATTTCATAACCTTCTTTTTCAAGATACATTTTAAGCAGTCTGCGGATTCTTTCTTCATCATCCACGACCAGTATACGATTCTCATGTTCTGACATGCCCACTCAAGCCCCTTTACAATAACTCCTCATCACTTCTATTATGTTCGATCTTGCGAACAATATTTGAATACCCGTTTTACTGGAACGGGTATATCATGAATTACCGTTGTTTTGCCACTACTTTTAACTGACTTTACTAGTCTGCTCCAGCATAGGAATGCAATCCTGCAATGATCAGATTTACACCAACCAGTGTAAACATGACAACCAGGAAACCGAGCACAGCAAGCCAAGCGGACTTCTGTCCCTGCCATCCTTTGGATAAACGCAAGTGCAAATACACACTATAATACAGCCAAGTGATCAGTGCCCATACTTCTTTGGGGTCCCAGCCCCAGAAACGACTCCAGGCAATTTGTGCCCAGATCATAGCAAAGATCAGAGCTCCCAGCGTAAAAATAGGGAATCCAATCGCAATAGCGCGATAACTGATCTCATCAAGGTCATCCGCGTCAATTCCGTTCATCATCGGCTGTAACGCTTGTCCAAGCGGTCTGCGTACAATTAAACGAATGATTCCATATAAAATCAGACCCGTAAGGATTGACCAGATGACTGTATTCAGCTTACGTCCTGCATTCACGCCATTCATCCATGAAGGCGTCTCAAGCAACGGCTCCTTCATTCCAAGGAACGGTTTCAAGCTCTCCACTTCACTATTATATGGAGCAAAAATAGGAGGCATGCGATAAATCACTTTCTCTATTGTACTATTTTCTTCTCCCTTTGTGTCAATGGTGACTGTTTTCTGTACAAAAACGGCCTCATAACCGGATGCACGGAAGGCAAACACGGTTCCAATAAATCCGATCACCACAACGATGGTAATGAGTGTAAACTCCACCCAGCCGCGCTGACGACGAGAAGATTTGTCTTTTCCACTAAAATCAACGGTACGAAGCAGATACATAAATGCCGCAGCAAAACCTACTGCGAAAAACGCTTCACCCAAGGCAGCCAGCGTAACGTGGATCTTCAACCAAATCGATTGTAATGCGGGAATCAATGGCTGAACTTCCTGTGGAAATACGGCCGCATATGCCATAATGATAATGGTGAGTGGAAGTGCAAACAAGCCCAGCAGAGATTTGCGGTAAATTGCGTACACAACGATAAACGCTACCATGATCATCATGGATAAAAAGGACATAAATTCGTACATATTACTTACCGGAATATGGCCTGCACCAATCCAGCGGGTTACAAAGAAAACCAAATGTGCTGCCAACGCGACCGTAGATGCAATAAACGCCCGTTTACCCCAACGATTCAAATGATCGATCGGATCGCGGTTACTCCATTTCTTGCCCATGACGGCCACGGCATATAATAAAAACGCAGCACAATACAGAAAAAAAGATACGATAAATGCGTCGCTGCTGAAATCCAGTATATTCATGCTTGGTTCCCCCCGTTATCCAACGACTTCTCATCCACTTCCAGATTCATCTGTTTCAAAATGCCAGCAACTTCTCGTCTGAAGCCGAACCAGTTTTTGTTGGTATGCCCGCCAAGCGTAATTCGCTCATCATCGAATCGAATCCAAATGCGGCGATGATGCCAATAAAAGCCCATGACAAGACCCAGCATGACAATGCCTGCCCCTACCCATACAAATGGCATCGCTTTGTCCACACGTATATTCAGGTAGCTCACCGATTGAATAAGATCTACCTTGTCCATACTATCGACCTCCAGTTGTAATGGAAGTTCCCCTCCTATTAGCTGGCGGTTGATTGCGTCCTGTTGAAAACGTTGCTTGTCAATTTGTTTGGCAAAATATAAGTATTGAATCCCCTTCTCTGGCAGATCCGGACCTTCAATATGAAAAAGAAATGCAGGTGCATTGGGTGAAGGTGATTTTGATTTGGGTTCTCCCTTATCATCCAGAGTAAAATCCATAAATTTTTCTTTCACCGTCAATGTATATGGTCCTGCCTCAAAGGTGCGTTGCGTGTCCATCATGTCAATCTTCAAAGAACCGTATACTTCACCCGTTTTCACATTGACCAGATCCGGTGTCACCGAGCGAATCGTCGGGGTTAGATCGTAGTCAAACTGGTATGCCTTAAGACCATGGTAATTCAGTGGCTGGTTCACCCGTACGTCATGTCTTGCAACCTCTGCAAGCTGAGGTTTTTTGGAGAGATCCGAACAATCGGCTGTGCATTCGTACAGAACAACCTTGGTTTCAAACAACTTGGGAACTGTTTTATTCAAATTTTTGAACTGCTCAGGGACTTCGTCGTCACTATAAAACTCCACATTAAACTTCTCATTTTTCAGATACATGGACGTGTTTGGAATTTTTTTAATTTCCCCTTCTGGAAAAGCAACATGTTCGTCCAGATTTAAACCTGGAAGTCCGCGAGCGAGTACAGCGAGCAGAAAAATAATAAGTCCAATATGAATTACATAAGGACCCCAGCGGCTAAAACGTTGCTTCTCCGCAAGCAAAGCATCCCCCTGTGTGTGAACACGATATCCTTTCTTACGAAGCGGCGTAACCGCTTTCTTAATCCACTCTTCAGGTGCCTCTTCAATAGAACCTTGATACACAAGTCGCTGCCGCGTCAGGAATTGCAGGTGTTTCCGTATCCGCTGCTTGTTCAGCGCTTTGTACAGTGGAAGCACACGATCCAGACTACAGATCACAAGCGATGCTCCGATCATCACCAGCAGTAGAATAAACCACCAGGATTCATATGTATGAGACAGTCCGAGAAGATAATAAATATGGCCTAACTGACCATAGGTTTCTTTGTAATAAACCGAAGGATCAATATTCAGAAATGTACTTTCTTGCGGGTAGATCGTACCTAGCATGGAACCAAGGAGCGTGAGCACAATCATATAAACTGCAATTTTGACAGATGAAAAGAAATTCCATATGCGATCAATAATATTGGGATTACTTCGCTGTGAACGCCGAGCCATCCCATCATAACGCATCTCTAACACTTCATTCGATTGAGCGGTTTCCTCAAGAAGCGGCTTACCACACGCCTCGCACAATACGGTTCCTACCGGATTCTGATGGCCACACTCACATTTCGTATTTTGGAACACAAGTAGACCTCCTGTCAGGGCTGCTTCGCCAGCTGTGAGATTTGAGCGTCAAGTGTGTCCAAATCCAATTGCCCGATATGAATAGTGGAGATTTTTCCCGTTTCAGATACGAAAAACGTTGTTGGCATCGGAGAGATCCCATAGTCTCGAACGGAGTTTTTATCCCGGTCTAACATAATAGGAAATGTAACACCCACCTGCCGTACAAAATTATCTACCGTCATCTGATCTTCTCCAACGTTGATTCCAACAAATTGCACACCTTTATCTTTCCATTTGTCAGCCTGCGCTTGAAGAGCAGGCATCTCTTTCACACAAGGCTCGCACCATGTGCCCCAAAAATTGATAACCATCGCTTTTCCTTGATACTCATCAGACGTATGAACTTGACCATCCAGGCCCAGCAGTTCAAAAGAAGGGGCTCGATCCCCTTCCTTTGGCTTGCCATTCGAGCCGGATACCGATGTTGTAATCGCGTATCCACCCAACACCAGGATCAAGCACAAAATAACGATTTGCACCGTTCTTCTTGATTTTCCCATGTGCTGCTCCCCTTTAAAGTGACGATTTCATTTGCTATATAAGTTGAACTAAAGATTTTACACAGCCCACTCCAATGACAGAATAACCTTACAATCGCTGTTATCCCCAGATTTTTTTGAATCCCTTTTAATAAGGGAAAATCCGGTGATAAAGGCGACCGCTTCGCTTTTCCAGTTTTTTTCTGTCCTCTCCGTTAACGTGTAAAAGAAGTGTTCCACTTATTTAGACTCTTGTTATAGAAGCTGTGAACACTCTATGAACAATTATAGCGAATTTCGTCACAAATCTGCGGCGGTTTTATGAAAATTATGTGTCCTCACATTACCTTTTTTTCATTTTTTTGGCGGGTTCCGATTTTGCGAGCGTAATCAGATTGTTAACTTCCTCTTTGGTCAGATTACGTGTCAGCCCTCTTTTCAGATTTTGCAGCAAAATGCCTCCAAACGAAATCCGCTTCAGACGTGTTACCGGATGATTGATTGCCTCAAACATACGTCTTACCTGACGGTTTCGTCCCTCATAAATCGTAATCGAAATAACAGCCTCATTGGTTGCTGTATCCACATCTTTGTACTCGACCTCTGCTGGCGCTGTCATACCGTCTTCAAGCATAATTCCATTTTTGAGCTTTTCCAGTTCCGTACCATGTGGTACCCCTTTAACTGTTGCCAGATACGTTTTGGGCACGTGATGTTTAGGATGTGTCAGCAGGTGCGCAAATTCGCCATCATTGGTCAGAATAAGCAACCCTTCGGTATCATAATCAAGACGTCCTACCGGATAAACACGTTCCTTAACACCTTTCAGATAATCCGATACGATCTTACGGCCTTCCGGGTCTGATGCGCTTGTAATAACCCCTTTTGGTTTATTCAGCATCAAATACACTTTTTTCTCACTGCGGATCGGTTTTCCATTGACCGTAATGATATCCTCTTCGGGGTTTGCTTTCGTACCGAGTTCGGTCACGACCTCCCCGTTAACTTCTACTTTGCCGGACAGGATCAGTTCCTCACTCTTGCGGCGGGATGCAATGCCTGCCTGCGCGATAATTTTTTGTAATCTTTCCATGTTTGTCATGTCACCTCACACTAATGATACCCATCCAACCGGGAAATCACAAGGATTATCCAATGTTTTTGTGAACGTTCGAGCTTTATCGCTAATTTGTGCGTTGTAGAACAGATATTTTATAGTCTCGATATACAAAAAAAGCTTACCCTCGCCACGGCTGATTTCGTTCAGACCACGCAAAGGTAAACCCTTATCATCTATTTAATTCGTAGTTCATTTCTAATTCGCAACTTTGCCTGCCACCACAACCGGCTTTTTCGCTGGAACAGCTGCTTCTTTCACAAATGTCTGCAATGTCTTTGAAGAAATAAAATACGTCCGTCCACCATATACAAACGTCATCATGCCAATGACGTGTTTATTCTGATCAAGCACTGGTCCACCTGAATTGCCTTGAGCCATTGCTTTGACGATGCTTCCAATGCCTACTTTTCCCGGTACTTCACTCGCCAGAGCACTAAATACCCGACTCTTCGCTATCGTGTTGTATGTCGAAGGAAAATCATCATCTAATATGACAAGATCTCCCGATGGGTTTTTAGGAAATCCAATGGTATAAACAACCTGATTGTCCCTCGCATCAGCAAACTTCACCGGTTCAGCGTCAATCGGTTTGTCCAGCTTGAGTAAAGCCATATCCGTTACAGAATCAGTTTTAACAATTTTAGCTTTAACCGCCTGATTGAGCGCACCTGGGCTCGCAACCGTCAACGTCCCTTTATCTCCGCCAGACAGCTCAGCGAATTCCTGAACAACATGGTAATTGGTTAATACTTCATCTTTCGATATTAGAATCGAAGTTCCCACGTCATAATAAACCATATCCGGTTCATTTGCTTTAACCAAACGCACATTAACAACCGGAAAAGAATCGGCCGTAGTCGCCATTTGAGCACGTAATGATTTGTCAAAATAACCTGTAAAATGAATCGTCTGTTCAGCTTGAGCACCTGCTAACCCTGTCGAACCTGCAAGCATCGTTATAGCGAGCATACTTGTCAACCCGTAACGGAGCATTCGTTTCCAACTCTTCTGCATGTCTCACTCTCCTCCGTTATTATTCTAGCATAACTAGTATATCGGTAGGAAAGGAGTAATAGTTTAACCAAAAACGATCAAACAAATGGCAAGTGCAGCTATGAATCCAATGACATCCGAAAACAATCCAACCTTAAGCGCATACCGTCCATTCCGAATACCGACTGCCCCGAAATACACGGTTAGCACATATAACGTCGTATCCGTACTGCCTTGAATGGTAGAGGCCATCCGGCCAATCATGGAGTCAGGGCCATACGTTTTGATCAAATCCGTTGTAAATGCAAGCGAGCCTGTCCCTGTTAATGGTCGTAATATCCCTAGCGGAAGGACTTCTCCAGGCACACCCATCCATGAGACGAGAGGAGTGAAGAACTGAATCACAAAATCCAGTGCTCCCGAGGCACGAAAAACACTAATGGCAACCATCATTCCCACCAGATGTGGGATGATGCTGATTGCAGTCGAGAAGCCGTCCTTGGCCCCATCAACAAAGGATTCATAGACCGGGACCTTTTTGGTAAACGCATATAATGGAACAAACGCGATAATAACCGGAATGGCCCAGACAGATATCCAGTTAATGAAGGTTAACAAGGTTGCTCATCCTTTCATGCCGGGATTACCGCTCTTGGATATGCGCGGCGATCTGCGGAGAGTTCTATTTCGATACCAGCGATCAGCCATAATGGCAGCAAGCGTAGCTATAATGGTAGCCATTAAAGTTGTGCCTACAATCTCCGTGGCGTTCGCAGAATGATAGTTCAACCTGATCGCTATCAGCGTTGTTGGAATAATCGTAATACTCGCGGTATTCAGCGCCAGCAGTGTACACATAGCAGGGGATGCGGTCTGCTTGTCAGGATTCAGTTCCTGCAATTGTTGCATCGCCTTAATTCCCATGGGCGTAGCCGCATTCCCTAGTCCAAGCAAATTTGCACTCATGTTGGATAAGATGTAACCCATAGCCGGGTGGTTTTTGGGTACATCGGGAAATAGAAATCCGACCACCGGGCCAAGAAGTTTTGCAATCCGTCCAAGAAGGCCGGCATCTTCGGCCATTTTCATCATTCCCATCCAGAATACGAGTACACTGATCAGACCGAAACATACCGTCACACCGGTTGCCGCACCATCAAATGCTGCCTGGGTGACCACTTCAATCTTCCCGTTCACTGCTGCAAAAACAAAGCCGATCAAGATCATCATTAACCAGATCAGATTGATCATTGGAATCATTCCTCCCAGTAACAGCAAGCACAAGAGCGATCTTTCTATCCTTAAATCAGAATCAAGGTGATAACAGTCGACTTAGCACTGCCTTCCATGCGGAAACCCAAGTCGTGACCTCTCCTATTCCACCTATAGTTGCATCTGCGATGGGCGGCTCTGGCGGAATATAGCTACCTTTGTAATACACAGGTATCGAGCCGATTGGTTCGCCTTTCAACTGCATTTCAATTCGCCCGGCTAGTCCAAACGAAGGATCTGTTGATTGTTTATTCTCTGTCACAGCGTCCTGTGTACGTTTATCCAGCAGAACCAATGTCTTGGTTATGTCTTCCTGTTCTCCTTTGGCGAGCGGGTATTTAAAACCACGCCCTGTTACGAGTTCCATGTTCTGAACAGGCTGTTCCTGTGTGGCAATCTCGATTAGTGGGAAATGTTCAAAGCCGAAATCCAGCATCTTCGCATGATCGTTCCAGTCATCGCCATCGTTAAGTGTCACCGCGGCTAGCTGTTGCCCGTCACGAGTCGCTGAGCTGACCAGGCATCTGAATGCCTTTTTGGTGTATCCAGTTTTCACCCCATCCGCACCTTCATACAAGCGAAGCATTTTGTTTTTGTTATGCCAGGAGTACTCCCAGCTTTCATTCGGATTGGGGGCGGATTTATTTTCTGTTGCCACGATGCGTTTGAATACCGGGTTATGGAGCGCGTAAGCCGTTAACCTCGCCAGATCGTTTGCGGTAGAGTAATGACCTTCGGCATCCAGACCATGTGGGTTCATAAAATGAGAACGAGTCAAACCGATCTGCTCTGCCTTCTTATTCATAAGCAAAACAAAACCTTCTTCTGAACCGCCGACATGCTCAGCAATTGCCGAAGCCGCATCATTACCTGAGCGAAGCATAAGACCGTATAACATATTTTCTAGTGTCATCTCCTCGCCCAGTTTAAGGTATAGCGAAGATCCTTCTTTGGCAAAAGAAGATGGTGTAACCTTGACCTTTGCATCTAACTTACCTTCTTCAATCGCAACGATGGCAGTCATGATTTTAGTCAAACTTGCGATGCGCGACTCTTTGTCCCCATCTTTACTATACAGAATTCGCCCTGATGTCACATCGATGAGCGCTGCACTTTGCGCATGAGTAGACGGTCCAGCAATGGTCGCCTGAACTGACGATGCACCCATAGTTGAAAGTAACAGTACAGGCAAGAGCGTACCTACAATAACCTTCATTAATTTTCGCATCCACATTCCTCCGGGTCGCTTGGAATCTTGTACTATCCTATGTCTGGACAACCCAGAGTATGTCCCGCACAGGAAAAAACAGCAAAAATCCCTCTTGCACTTTTGAAGTGCAAAAGGGATTACGAATTAATCATATGACTCAGCTATACGTTGTATGATCCGTTGTCACCCGCACATCATGTTCTGTTGTGCCATGATTACGGTGGCGGAACATTTCCTGAATGCGATCGAGTACATAAGGTGTTGAATCAATCAATTTTTCGAACAAGTGCGTCGAATTGTCAAGCGGCACGATGTGCACACCTTGCTTGCCAACAACCAGAAAAGCGATTGGACGGATGGATACACCGCCACCACTACCACCGCCAAATGGGGAAGCAACCTTTGCGGAGTGAGCATGTTCTGTTGTGCTTGATGCGCTGTTACCTTTTCCATCACTTACATTAAAATCACTTCCGCCTGCCGCGAAGCCAAATCCGACTTTACTAATCGGCAGAATGACCGTACCATCCGGTGTTTCTACAGGATCACCAACGATTGTATTGACATCTACCATGCCCTTGATATTTTCCATTGCAGTTTCCATTAATCCTTGAATTGGATGATCTGACATGTGACTTCCCTCCAGTTTCAATAATAAACTATATCCGTTGAGCTTAAGCAGATTAACACAAACAAGTTGTGTCAATGATTAATCAACTTATATAGGTTTTTGATCTAACCATATCATCCCCAAACTTGCAGGACTTATGTAATCAATACAGGGAATCGTTATCGCATGTTCTCGTCGCAGAACCTTAACACCAATACAATGGATTCAATCTCAGGCTAGTTAAGTTCTGCTTTAACGAGCTTCCTTTTCCGCAATGTGCCTATGCTTCTTCTTTTGCTTTGATTTGCGGCGTTGCTCCCGAAGGAGTTTAATCCACATTCGCCAGCCACCCTCGACCTGCAGCACGCGGGTAAGCAGTCTCATTCCAGCAATTAAGATGGTCGTCATGCGGATTCGCAGTTTGAAATCCAGTTCTGTTCGAAATTCCATCTCGTCGGACCATACCGGAAGAACCTCAAGGTCAGGCACCGTTTTGAAACGCATTTGGTACGTTAAGAAGCCAACAATCATGGACTTAATACTCCATAACCAACCTGTTAGCATTGCTGTGTAAGCAGCATCACCTACACCAACCGCAGTAGACCAGAACAGATTCGTTATATATACTCGTCTGAGCGTCTGTCTGACCCATACTTTCAGAGCCTCTGTTGCTCGAAGCATCACCTTGACTTCTTTTACCCAGTTTTTTACTTTTCGTTTGTTCACCTGCTCGCTACCCAAAACTTCTCCTCGGGAATGGTTCATGGACTGTTCTGTTTTAAGCAAGAAGCCTTCTTTCATATTTCGGAAAACAATGCTCGGAATTTCGTAATTCATCCGCACGAAGCCATACAGCAGTCGAACATTGATATTTGCGTAGTCATCGCTCTTATGTTTGCGAAATATAACATGAACATGAACATTTGAGATGAGGACTGCGGCAATCAGCAGTGCGATGAACAAACCGATTCCTCCAAGCCAGATCCACACAGGCCTTACCTCCAAGCCCTCGATTCTTATCATGTCTAGTATGGCATTCCTTGCTGGAAAAAATTCACGAATGCCATGAAATTCCCCAATTTTTGCCGAAATCACCATTGAAATGCCCGATATCGTATACATCATTCCAGACAACTTCACCGCTGTTCTGGAGAAAATACAAAAAGACAACGTGGATCGATCTCCACATTGTCCCTATATGGCTTTAACTATTAGCATTTATTAGGAGGAGGAACCCGAAGAATCATCCTCTGGATCTACAGCGATATCTTCTTCCGGGAATGCTCCTTCCTCTTCAAAATCAAACACGCTTTGTACGTCAGTATCCGAGACATCCGGCTGATTCATGTCCAACTTGTTGAATAACAACTGCGTTTCTTCCTCCAAGTTTTCCGAATCTTCAAACAAACCCGGTTCGGGAAGATCTTTAATCGAAGCTAGTCCGAAATAATCAAGGAATGACTTCGTTGTTCCGTACAAAATCGGGCGTCCAATCGCTTCCGCTCTCCCCACTTCAACAATGAGATCCTTGTTCACGAGTGTATGGATAGCACGCTCCGATTTTACGCCACGAATCTCCTCAATCTCCACCCGTGTAATGGGCTGACGATAAGCTACAATGGCCAAAGTTTCAAGCGCCGCTTGGGATAACGATGTACGTGCAGGAGAGTAAGCTAGCTTCTCAAAATAGGCCGCATGTTCCGGCAATGTTCCGAGTTGCACGACACCTGCAATCTTCAGAATCTGCACACCTCGCCCTTGCCTTGCAAAATCGCCGATCATGTCCTCAATGGCATCCGTAACCAGTTCTACCCGCTGGTCCACAATTTCAGCAATCTGTTTGACACTTAGACCTTCTTCTCCGGACAAAAACAAAAGGCCCTCAATAATCGACTTCAATTTCGGAAAATCCATGATTCGTTGTTTCCCCTCTCCACTCCATAACGATATCCTCAAACAACCGTTCCTGGTAACAAACAATCTGCTTCATCTTCATCAGCTCCAGCACTGCTAGAAACGTAACCACGATCTCATGGCGATATATCTGATCATCCATAAGCTTGGAAAATAACAACCGCCCCCCAGGACCTAAATGCTCCAAGGCACCAATAACTTCACGTATGCGATCCTTGACCGAAATTTCGTCCCTTTTGATCCGGGTGACCGTTGTACGCTTCTCAGCCTTTCGAAGTGCTTTCTGAAACGCCGCGATGAGATCAGAAGTATGCAGACCTTGCACCGGATTCGTTTGTTCCTCCATAGGCATATAAGGTCGCAAATCTTCGGGCTCTTTGGAAAAAATAAGACTGCGTTCCCATTCCCGTTCATGCAGATGCCGCGCTATTCCTTTATATTTGCGATATTCGATAAGGCGTGCAATCAGTTCGGCACGCGGATCATAATCCTCATCTTCCATATAATCATAATCCTCGAAATCCTCGATTACCGGTGGTTTGGGCAGTAAAAGTTTGCTCTTGATGGACAGCAGCGTAGCTGCCATCACCAGAAATTCACTTGTTATATCCAGTTCCAGCTCCTGCATGGAATGCAGATACGCCATGTACTGATCGGTAATATCGCTGATGGGGATATCCTGGATGTCGATCTCAGCCTTATCAATCAGATGCAACAACAGATCCAAAGGCCCTTCAAAAGTCTCCAGTTTGTATGTAACTACCGTCACTAGACGAATCCTCCCGCCAGAAAAATACAAAACCCTGCCAGCCGTCCGAAACCGGTATCCCGATTTCGTCTGCGCAAAGCAGGGCACTACTATTAAATAAGCACTATTTTAGCTGTTTCGTCAAGTTCGCCATTTCAATTGCAGCTGTAGCAGCATCCCAGCCTTTATTGCCGGCCTTCGTTCCTGCACGCTCAATCGCCTGTTCAATGTTCTCCGTAGTAACCAATCCAAAGATGGTCGGCACCCCTGTTTTCAGATTAATTGCCGCTACCCCTTTAGCCATCTCGTTGCAGACATAATCATAATGTGTTGTTGACCCACGGATAACCGTTCCGAGTGTGATGACCGCATCGTATTTGCCGCTTTCGGCCATTTTCTGAGCGATAAGCGGGATTTCGAAAGCTCCCGGTACCCAAGCTACATCTACTTCATTATCTTGCACACCGTGACGTTTGAACGCATCCAGCGCCCCGCTAAGCAACTTGCTCGTAATAAATTCATTAAAACGTCCAACTACCACGCCATATTTTAAACCTTCCGATACCAAATGTCCTTCAAAATAGTTAGGCATTATCGTCATCTCCCTGTAAATATATAATGTTATAGGTGCTGCAATTGAACATGTGAAATCTCCAATAATTACATATCAGAAAATTATCGTGAGTAACTGAAATCACTGTTCATTCTGCTCGATATCATCAAACTTGAGCATATGGCCCAATTTGGCTTGCTTGGTGTGAAGGTAAGCTGTATTATCTTCATTCTCCTGCATCTGAATCGGTACACGCTCTACCACTTCCAAACCATATCCTTCCAAGCCTTTAATTTTCCGTGGATTATTCGTTAATAATCGAATCTGACGAACGCCAAGATCCTTCAAAATTTGTGCACCGATCCCATAATCGCGCAGATCAGCAGCAAAACCAAGCTTCAGATTGGCATCCACTGTATCCAGACCTTCTTCTTGCAGCTTGTAAGCCTTGAGTTTGTTGATTAAACCGATCCCACGGCCTTCTTGTCTCATATAGAGCAGTACGCCATTACCCTCATCATGGATCTGCTTCAGCGCCGCATCAAACTGCGGGCCGCAGTCACAACGGTGAGAGTGGAACACGTCGCCAGTCAAACATTCGGAGTGAACACGAACCAATACAGGTTTGGAACCGTCAATATCCCCTTTGACCAAGGCAACATGTTCTTTATTATCCACTGCATTCGTATACGCCACTGCCTGGAATTCGCCAAAGTCCGTCGGCATACGAACGGAAACTTCACGTTGCACCAGCTTCTCCTTCTCATTCCGGTAACGAATCATGTCCTGGATACTAATCAGTTTCAGATCATGCTTACGTGCAATCTTCTGCAGATCAGGAAGTCTGGCCATCGTACCATCTTCCTTGATCACTTCACAGATGACACCTGCGGGGTAAGAGCCGCACATGATCGCCAGATCAACTGCTGCTTCCGTGTGTCCGGCACGACGCAACACACCGCCGTCTTTGGCAATGAGCGGAAACATGTGACCCGGCTTGCGAAAATCACTGCTTTTCGCATTCGGATCAATCAAACCTTTAACGGTAATGGAACGCTCATGCGCCGAGATTCCCGTCGTTGTATCTTTGTGATCCACAGAGACCGTAAAAGCTGTGCCATGGAAATCTGTATTCTGCTGAACCATCGGTTTCAAATTTAATTCATCTGCACGCTGCTGCGTAATGGGAACACAGACGAGTCCTCGACCTTCGGTAATCATGAAATTGATGACCTCAGGGGTTGCTTTTTCAGCCAAAGCAATAAAATCCCCTTCATTTTCCCGATCTTCGTCATCGACCACAATTACGGGTTTACCACGCATTAAATCATAAATAGCTGCCTCAATTGAGTCCAGAATGGATGGCTCGGATTGTTCTGACATCAGCTGCACCTCCTGTTTCCAGTTCTATGTTTTATCCCTGTCTTTCCTATGTTTATGCAAACCCGTGATTGGAGAGAAACTCTTCACTAAGACTGCTTGGCTTGCCTGTTCTCGTTTCCGCATGGCTCTTGCCGTATTGCAACAGATGATCTACATATTTCCCCAAAATATCACATTCAATGTTGACGGTATCTCCTGTCTTTTTGACATTCAAAACCGTTTCCCCAATCGTATGGGGAATAATCGAAACCGTGAAGGAACTTTGAGTCGTCTGTACCACTGTCAAGCTAATCCCATCCAAAGTGACCGAACCTTTTGGAATTAGAAATTTGAAAAGTTCATGGTCACCCGGTCTGATCTCGAAAACAACTGCATTCTGATCCCGAGTAATACTACCGATAACCCCAGTCCCATCCACATGTCCCTGCACGATATGACCGCCGAATCGTCCACCGGACAACATGGCCCGCTCCAGATTAACCTTACTGCCGGACTGAAGCTGATTGAGATTGGTGTGTCTATACGTTTCCGGCATGACGTCTGCGGTAAAACCTCCGCCTTCCAGCGTGGTCGCGGTAAGACAAACCCCGTTAACCGCAACACTGTCACCAATTTTGAGATCGTCCATAATGACAGAAGCAGCGATGTTCAGAACCAGGGCCTCACCTTTACGGCCAATGCGCCGGATCTGACCGACTTCTTCCACCAAACCCGTAAACATGCTATCTTCCTCCTATTCTGGCCAAATCGGAATACCGCCAATGCTAATATTATCTCCAACTTGCTCAATTTCCAGCTGATGCAATTGGATTGCCTGACTCATGCGCTCTACGCCTTCAAAACGGAAACTTCCCGGAGTATCATATCCACCCACAATCTTGGGAGCGATAAACATCAGTAAACGATCTACGAGCCGTGCTTCCAGCAATGCACCATTTAGTGTACCGCCGCCTTCTAGCAGAATCGAGCCAATATCCCGCTCTCCCAGTTTGCTCAGCCCATGTAGCAAATCTACGCGTGGTCCAGGCCCACAGCGAATAATTTCAACACCGTAAGCCTCGAGTCGCTCAGCCGCTTCCTGGCTAGCCTCATCGGTTGTAAGCACCCAAGTTGGCGCAAGTCCGTCCTTGACCATTTTGGAGCCTACAGGCAACCTCAGCTTGGAATCCACAACGATCCGTACCGGACTGATGCCTTCTACCTGCAAGCGGGTAGTCAGCTCCGGATTATCGGCGATTACCGTATCCACGCCAACCATAATGCCTTGATGACGATGACGAAGCGCATGCACGATCTCACGCGCCAGTTCGTTGGAGATCCATTTGCTGTCCCCGCTACGCGTAGCAATTTTTCCATCCAGCGTAGAAGCTGTTTTGAGGGTAACGAAAGGAAGGCCTGTTGTAATAAACTTGATAAACTTTTCATTCATACGTCTTCCGCGTTCGCGCAAAACACCCACTTCAACTTCGATGCCTTGTTGACGCAACATACTAATGCCTGTACCAGAAACCTGCGGATTCGGATCTTCACAACAAACCACCACCCGTTTAACCTTCTCATGGATCAAACGTTCGCTACAGGGTGGCGTTTTGCCATAATGACTGCAAGGTTCAAGCGTTACGTAAACGGTACTCCCCTCCGCGTCGCTTCCAGCCATATTCAGCGCATGCACCTCTGCATGGCCTGTACCTCGTTTCAGATGGCTTCCTAGACCAACAACACGTCCTTCTTTAACAACGACACATCCCACGACAGGATTAATTCCGGTCTGTCCTTGTGCCCGTTCTGCCATATCCAGTGCTAACGCCATATAAAATTCATCATTGATCATTTCCATATCCGTTCACCCCACGGTTATAATCTTGAACTAAAAAATCCCCACCGAACAATCTGTTCAGGTAGGGATGATGGAAGACTACTGTCATCTGCAGGAGAGATGAAACACACCAATACCGACACTTCACCAAAACCAGTTAACAGGTAAGTGAAAACAAACACATACCTTATTGCATACCCATTCGAGCTATAGAATGATATACAAAAAATCAGGTGAAGAGTTTCTATATAACGGTATTATGTACCAGAAAACTCATTATAAACAAGCCTTCCACACATATCATCCAAACGAGCTGAATGCTATGCGACATCACTCCTGCGGAGTGTAACCACACCGGCTTACACCCACTCCTTCTCCCATCCAGACTATACTGTCGGTTCTGGAATTACACCAGATCAGCCATCTGCTATAAGCAGACAGGTCACGGACTTTGCCATGTCGGTGGAAAATAATATCCCCAACACGCATCACCGCCGGTAGGGAATTACACCCTGCCCTGAAGGATCGCTTTCGTTATTAATTGGATGTTAGCACTTTAATGTCAAAAAATCAATTCATTTTTGTTTCTTTTTGTCACATACTAACTTTTAATAAGCATTTATATTACAAAATCCGCATCTCAGACGAGACACGGACTTCATCAAATATTCACAATAAATTCTAAAGGTCCGGAAAACACCAGCTGGCCATGTGCCTCAAATCCTTTGCAGCATGGAACGGAACACTCTCAGGTTTGGGCTGGGAAGCATTAGGAGCTGGCATATCGCGGGCTACTCTTCTAACCCAACTGGTCGAGTCGATTCCAATGGCCGAACACTGCCAGCGCTCATCCGGCCTTGGACGAACGGTCAGAATAAGGTCTTCTTTTCCTGGCATATCGGGGAACACGCCATCCAGATATTCAACAATGGTACGTTTGTCCTTCACTTCATGACAATATACAGTAACCCAAGAACCACTAAGTACTTTCACTGCATATACGTCTCCAGGCTGCACTTCACCTGTACCGGCATCCGGAGATTTTTTCGGCACCTTCGCCTTGGTACCTACACCTCGTCTGCTTTCAAATGCACCAATAACGGTCTCACTCGCCAGTGGATTCGGTTCAGGCTTGTTCTCAAGCGATACATTACTGCAATCGAATTCACCAAAGATCAGGTTCAAATTGTGCTCGTTGATTCCTACAGATGAATCCCACCATGCCAAGGGAGCTTGTACCTCAACGCGGGTATTAGGTCTCTTGTCGCGTTCTGCATATGAGGTGAAGGCTGTAATCATTCCTGGCTGTTCTGGCGTGTCCAGAATGCCGATCAGCGCCAGCGTTTCAAGCAAATCGCGGTAAACATATACTTTTTTCGTAGGCAGGAGTTGTTCTTTTTTGAGCGCATCCGCTGCCTTGCTGTACCGAGTCTTAGGTGGCAGATTACGCAACACCGTTAACACCGCGCGTAACGTCCAGCGATCATACTCATTAGGAACAGGAGGCGCCTGCGAAGCAGGCATCTCTCTCAGAGCGAGTACATGTCCAAAGATATCTCCATCAAGCGGTGTACCGTTGGTCATTCGCCAGTACCACTGAAGCGAAGTATCTACTCCGTCATTCACATCCAAACCACAGATCTGGCACTTGCGACTGGAAGGATATGGACTATATTCATGGTCAGGTATGCTGGCTGCAATCAGTTTTCCTGCAAGAAGTGAACGCCAGATCATTGGCGCTGACCATAGAGAAGCCACAAAAGCCTGAGCAGCCTCCTGAAGTGTCCAACGCTCAGCCAATGTTCTCAGTTCTCGGATCGTATCCTCATGCTGCGGTCTTTCAAAGTGATTAGGCTCATGTCCAGTAGCCTCTAGTGCCTGTAATTGTTCCGCCGATACGTCCTCTGGTACATTGTGTCTTGAAGCACGTAACTCCTCGTCCCAAATCGTGCTCTCACTATAAATATGTTGAAGTAATTTCAGTTGCTGTACAACATCTAAAGTCAAAGTAACAACATCCTTTCACAGTAGTTCTGAAAACATGCAAACTCAATATAGTGCGCTGTCAAACCTCATGTATTCGGTTTCAACAGTCTGTACCTAGCTAGAATAACCTACAATCAACTCGTCCCGCCAGTTCCTTTAAGCTTATTTTAATAACACTTTGCAAGGCAATGACGCAAAAAAGTTGTACAATGCACAAAACCCCTGGTACTTCCGTAATAGGAATGTACCAGGGGTTAACTTGATGCCGCCGAGCAGATTCAGTTGAAATTAAACTTCTACAACTTCAACAGTTTCCATTTTGTCGCGGCCTTCGAATGCATCAACAAACTCCATACCTTTGCTTACTTTACCAAATACAGTATGTTGTCCGTCCAAATGTGGCTGTGGTTGGTAGCAGATGTAGAACTGGCTTCCGCCTGTGTTGCGGCCAGCATGTGCCATCGCAAGTGTTCCACGCTCATGTTTGTTCGGGTTGATCTCACAGTTGATTGTGTAACCAGGACCGCCAGTACCGGAACCGCTAGGGCATCCACCTTGAGCTACGAAGCCCGGAATTACACGGTGGAAAACGAGTCCGTTATAGAAACCGGAGTTTGCCAATTTTTCAAAGTTTGCTACGGTGTTTGGAGCTTCTTGATCGAACAGGTCAATCAGAACTTCTCCGCCGTTTGCCAATTTAATTTTCGCTTGTTTCGCCATATGTAAATGACTCCTTTCAATTTTGAGCAAAAGTAATTGTGATGCAATACCAAACTTGTGGTCAAGCATTACAGCACTTTTCTTAGTGTACACCGAAAAGGGCCGAATCGCAAAAGAAAGAGCTATTTTTTTGATTTTTCTACTCTCAAGTACAAACCTATACCATACCAAATAGATGCAATATTCACAGCAAAGGACGGAAAGGGCAAGCCCATTCCGTCCTCTTCTAATGCTATAGGAACTTGTGATATAGAAAAATGGAGTATTTCTTTTCCAGATCCCTGCTTGATGAATTAACGAGTAACTGGCTGTTTGCCAATACGTGCTGGCACGAGGTCATTTTGAATAATGTCCTGATATGACTCACGACGTACAACTACATCGCCTTGACCATCTTTGACAAACACAACTGCTGGACGACGAATCCGGTTGTAGTTGCTTGCCATAGAATAGTTATATGCCCCTGTGCAAGCAACGGCAAGCAGATCACCGCTCTCCACTTTTGGCAGATCCAGATCCCAAATCAACATGTCACCGCTCTCGCAACATTTACCCGCTACAGAGACCGTTTCTGTTGCCGCTTCGTTTGCACGATTTGCCAGTACAGCCTCATATTTGGACTCATACAATGCAGGACGTGGGTTATCCGTCATACCACCGTCTACAGCTACGTATTTACGCACGCCTGGAATGTCTTTGCTCGTTCCAACGGTGTACAGCGTTGTACCTGCTTCACCTACGATGCTGCGGCCTGGCTCAACCCAAATCTCAGGCACTGCATAGCCGATTTGTGCAAAATGATTTTTTACCGCATCGGTAATGGCCTTCACATACTGAGCCACTTCAAGCGGCGTGTCACCGTCAATATAACGGATTCCGAATCCGCCGCCCAGGTTTACGACTTTGAATGCCACATTCAGGCGCTCATATACACTTGCTGCAAATTCAGCAACACGTTGAACCGCCATCTGGAACCCTTCCACCTCAAAGATCTGGGAGCCGATGTGAGAATGAACACCGAGCAATACCAGGTTGGATTGTTTGGATGCAAGTTCAATCGCCTCAAATGCTGTACCGTTGCCGATATCAAAACCGAACTTGGAGTCCGTTTGTCCTGTCGAAATATATTCATGCGTATGCGCCTCAACACCCGGCGTTACACGCAGGAGGATGTTTACTTTACGGTTTTTGTCCGCTGCGACAGCTTGGAGCAGGTGCAACTCGTTAAAGTTGTCTACTACGAAGCATCCAATCTCAGCGTCAAGCGCCATTTCGATCTCTTCGATCGTTTTGTTATTGCCGTGGAAATGAATGCGTTCTGCCGGGAAGCCTGCTTGCAATGCCGTGAACAGTTCGCCGTCAGAGACAACATCCAGAGAAAGACCTTCCTCTGCTGCAAGAGCACACATCGCCATTACACAGAATGCTTTGCTTGCATATGCAACTTGGAAGCCCAAACCTGAAGCGCGGAAAGCTTCCATGTACTCTCTGCAGCGCTCGCGAACCAATTGCTCGTCCACAACATAGAGCGGCGTTCCAAATTGCTCTTTCATATCCGTAACGTCTACTCCACCAATCTCCAGGTGACCTTGCTCATTTATTCTACTTGTACCGTGTAAATACATCGTTTGCATTCCTCACTTTTTGTATACTGGAACAGTTACTATTCCATTGATTTTACACCAGTATATCAAATTAAGCCGGGAGATGAATGGATTTTTCGGCACATCATTTGTGTTTTTTACTTTTTCGCAATTCACCGTCGGGATCCTCAGACATCTTGGTGTTGTCACGCGTTTTGTTGAATGATGGACGTTTCTTGCTGACAAGCAATGGAACCCTGAACAGGAAGTTGCCAAATGCCTTTGCATTAAAAGGTATAAATGGCCACAGATACGAGGAGTTGTATGAACGGTGAATGGTCAACGCCACAATCAGCAACGTTGTTCCAACGACCAGACCCGGCACCTTGAATATCGCAACTGCAACCAGTAGCAATAATCTGACCAATCTGTTCGCCAGTCCTAACTCGTAACTTGGTGTAGCAAACATTCCGATCGCCGCAATAGCCATGTAGAGCACAACCTCATTGACAAAATACCCCGTTTTTACCGCGATATCTCCGACCAATATAGCCGCAATCAGACCCATGGCTGAAGCCAGAGGGGTCGGGGTATGAACTGCAGCCATCCGTAATAAGTCTACACCCAGCTCGATGAGCAGAAACTGAATAATAATCGGCAGTTTCACGCTTTCCTGTGGGCCGATGAAATCCAAACCGACGGGTTTCAGCGAAGGCTCGATGACCATCAGCATCCATAGTGGCAACAGAAACAGAGAGATCAGGATGCCTGCAAAACGCACCCAGCGCAAATAGGTTCCCATAAGAGCAGTCTGCCTGTTCTCCTCCGCATGTTCGCATAGATCAAAAAAGGTCGTCGGCAAGATCATTACGCTGGGGGAAGTATCTACAAAAATAACGACTCGTCCTTCCAGCAAGTGAGAAGCTGTAACGTCAGGACGTTCCGAATAACGAACCAGGGGGAATGGATTCCATCCTTTATTAATAATCGCTTCCTCCAACTGTTTATCAGCTGCCGGAATGCCGTCGATATCGATACGCAGTATTTTTTCACGAACCGAATCGACCTGCACCTTATCCACAATATCGTCAATGTACACCACACATACATCGGTTTGTGTTCTTCGCCCAACCTGCATGATCTCAAACTTCAGCCCAGGGTCACGTATTCTGCGGCGCACCAGCGTCACATTCGTAAGCAGAGTTTCTGTAAAACCATCCCGTGAACCGCGAACGACACGTTCAAGCGAAGGCTCCTCGGGGGAGCGAACCGGATAACTCCGAGTATCCATAATGAGAACAGATCGGTCGCCCTCAACAAAAAAGGCACTCATTCCAGTCAGTACTTTACTGATGACGGCACTCATCTTTTCTACTCGTTCTACCTGGATATGAGGAATGTAACATTCAAAATAAGATTTAAGCGCGTGATCGGATATTTGATCTGGTGAGAGATACGTTAATCGTTTTAACACTTCAAGCAAAATCTCGTCTTTGGCAAAACCACTCAACATCAGTAGCCCTGCATGTTTGCCACCAAGCACCATCTCCCTCAGCGTAACATCAAAAGACTCGCCAAGACCGAGCACTTGCTTCAATGTGTTTTTGTTATCACTCATGCGCGGAGAGATGTCGTCATTGTGTTGCCAATAGTGCACGGATTCCTCGATACTGTCAGACATCTCGTTTTGCTTTTTCTTCTGATATTCCCTCTTCTCTTCTTCCTTCTGGATTTCATAAGCAGACTTATGCATCATATCTTCCGTAGTGCTATCTTCTTGTTCATGACCCGCTTGATTGTTATGTTCGTCCATGTCCATCCTCCTTAAACCTGTCATGCTGCTTTACCGCTGATAAACGAAAAAGTCAAACAGTGATCCTGTCATTTTCCCCAGAATCATCGCCAGCAACAGTCCAAACAAATATGACCGCATGCCCAACCTTTTAGCCAGAACGGGTAGCACGTTTAATACTTCTGTCAGAGCGGCAGCCAGCAGACCAATAAAAACGCCGCAGAACAGTCCAACAATCGGGCTAAGCAACATGATGCCATGCATCTTCCAATGCCAGAAATCAGCTACCGTGCCCAGCAACGAACCTCCGATCAAAGCTCCCTCGTACCAATGCGTTTTATCATAAGACTGCGTGACTTGCGCCAGCCTAGGGATCATGTCGAGCACAAGAATAAGCGCAATAACACCACTCCCCACAGCGATTCCCCCGGCAATGCCAAGCACAATACTGATCGCTCCGTTAATCACGCTCATCGCCTTTCAGCTCCCTTTGACTCTGCTTATGCATTCGTTCGGTTTCTTCAATCACGACAAATTGATCTACATTTTGCTGGTAAAGGAACATTTCCACTTCTAGCGGTGTTGGCTCTTCATTCCACTTTTTCTTAAACAGATGATTGAAAAAAACGGCCATGCCAAAGCCGATTCCGAGGGAATAGGCGAGCTGAAACAAATACGGATGCTCATCTCTTTGTCCTGTGAGCATCTCCACAATGCGAATCTGTACCTCTTGCATGTTTACGTCTGCGTGAAAATTCATAATCGTTAGAGCTGAGCCGAAGAACAGTAGCAGCCATACCAGAATAAATAGAGATTTCGAAGCCTGACCACTACCTGCGATCACTTCGACTAACGTATGCCCCGATCCCATCAACTCCACATTTACGTCCGGCAACAGTTGCCGAATACGGGGAATAATCTGCAAAATGTCAATGAGAATCAGGTTGCCGTCCTCCGGTCCAGGCGTCAGCAGTTCAAGTTCCAGCAGCCTGTCTTCCTGATCCTCGGATAAGGCCAGTACGTGGGCGATATCCCGCAGTTTGACCGCTCGCCCTCTCTGAATGCGAATCCGGCTGCGCATGCGGACGTAGACCGTGGGAGTGGGTGTCTGAGACATCCACAGCACTCCTTTACTGCGTAATTTAGGTTAGTATTTGAAGATTGTGCAAATTTATTACATTTAAATTGGAAAAGAGTGTGGAGGGGGCGCTGGACGCTCCGAAATGGATCGGTGTCGGGCGCTGGTTATCCCCGG
>NZ_JACLIC010000055.1:0-77257 GCF_019748695.1 Paenibacillus cucumis (ex Kampfer et al. 2016)
AGGCGGAAGTCATACGATGTGGCTGGGTTCAAACCTGTTACGGTTGCACTTGTGGCGTTGGTCGCAATCGTTCCACTTGTTTGTGCCGTTGTCCATGTATTCGTGTCCGCTGGGGATTGTTCAATCACGATTCCGGTTGCTCCACTGGCTGCTGTCCAGCTAAAGCTTGCACTTGTACTCGTTTTCGCTGTACTCGCAAAATCGGTGAGCGGTACGCTCGGTGCATTGTCCGTCGTGATGTTCGAAACCACGTTCGATGTGCCAGCGTTCGTACCGCCAGTGACCACAAGACGGAAGTCATACGATGTAGCCGGGTTCAATCCTGTTACCGTGCCACTTGTGTCGTTGGTCGCAAGGGCTCCGCTTGTAGACGCTGTAGTCCACGTGTTCGCGCCCGCAGGGGATTGTTCGATCACAATTCCAGTTGCCCCGCTGGTTGCTGTCCAGCTAAAGCTTGCAGTTGTACTCGTCTTCGCCGTACTCACAAAGTTAGAGATTGGTGCCATCCTGTTGATACTGATCTTGTAGTACAAGGTTGTATTGTCTTCTGCAACGACTTTGATGTATACATCTGCTCCTGAACCCGATGTAAGGTTTACTGTCCCGACCTCAGGCGTCACGAATGTACTGTCTGTTCCGTAGAAAGTCACCATTGCACCTGCGTCGTGCTTGACGATATCCCCGGCCGATACAGATGATACTCCATTGCTTACCTCGATGGTTGCAGTCTTCGGAGCTGACGTTGTACCCGCTTCCGCTCCTGTTGTAATGTTTTGCCCCAATACACTGCTCAAACTTGCATCGTTGCTTGCGCTGGAAGAAGCAAAAAAGTCGGTTTGTTTTCCATAAACATAACTTGCTTTAGTTGTGTCCTTTTCAAAGTACTGCAACATCAGATTCCCGGTTGACGGAACAAAAGGATGCAACCAGTCCAAATTCTTGCCTATCATATTGCTTAATTCGGGAATATCATTCTTCCCTTTCATCCAAGTATTACTTCCAGCGAATTTTCCATAATAATAATAAGAGGTAGCCACATAATTTGATGGATCAATGGAAGCTGCAAGGACAAACATATTATCATTCGCATCGATAACCAAGCGGCTCACCGCTTGAGGAGAATCGTTTGAAGTTGCGACGTAGTCGACATTATCAATTACTGTTGTTTCCCATGAACCCCCGTTTCCGGTATTAGATACAACTTTAAAACCTGCATCCCCATAGAGAACATGAATGTGATCCGATGAATCTATTGCGGATCCATAATAAGAATAATAGTTATTGTCTCCAGTTAGTACTTTAGTGGAAGTGGCAAAGGGGGCGCTGGATACATAAATATCTGGACCAATCCCCGTCTCAACTGAATAAACAACACTTAAATTTCCGTTATGATCGCTCAAAAGGCTATTAATGCTTACGGAAACTCCTGTATTCAATACGGTCTCGGACCAAGTGGTATTTGAATTCGAACCGACTTTAATTTTAATATGGTAATTCTGATTTGGATTTGTATTTTTCACATAGGCAATAGCAGCCTCACCCAATGAATTCACTTGAAGTTGTAGCGATGTATAAAAGTAACGGGTTGCACTTAATTGTGTAGGAAGACCCTGTGTCTCCATTTCCGAAAATTCATTTGACCAAGAATTGCTGTTTGTATTGTATGTGCCGTAATATACTCCTTTGGTATAGGCGTACCAATTCGAATCATAGAAAGAACCTGTTTTTATAAAAGCAATGTGTAATGTGCCGTTGGTGTCAACTGCCATCTTTAATTCCCCATAATAGACATCAAATTGGTTCAGTCCAACCGCTGCGTTGACACTTGTTTCTAGTGAAAAAGAATTGCTCGCTGAAGTCCATTTATAAATTTTAAAATCCTTAATACCCTGGCTTCCACCTTGAATAGTTCCCATTTGAGGATATGCGAGATACATATCCCCATTCGAGGCTTTGGCCACTGCCGATGGTATGCCATTAAATTCAGGATATGAATTGCTTGTAATTCCTGAAGCAGCCGATACAGGAAAAGAATGCAAACTAACGAAAAGTACAATTACCATGAAAGAAGAGAACACCTTATTAAGGTAGCTCTTCACATTTTTTGTTGGATGGGATAAATGTCTTTGCAGCCCGGTTTCCTCAGCTATGGCCTTTATCATCGCTATTCTCCTTTTTATTGAACCGTAGATTATGCAAGAGTTATTACAAATCTTATTTTGACCGAGATTACATCACTAATTTTAGAATCCTAAATTTAAAGTTTCACCCCAGCCCCTCCCACAAATCATCCCTATAAAGTCTATATCGGTTTGTAACCATACCGCCATCAGACCTAATTGAAAAAAAAGAACCTTCCTGTCTGAAAATTCAGACAAGAAGGTTCTCGTTAAAGACTATTAATGTGCAACTGCGTTGTTAAGCATGATCCAGATCGAACCAATAACGATAGTCAACATCATCAGCAATCCGAAAATGAGAGCCATCACGTTCCAGCGAGGTTTCTCTGTTTCACGGATATGCATGAAGAAGAAGAGTTGAACGACAAACTGCAGTGCCGCAGTTCCCAGAATAACAATCATCGTTCCTGTTTTGCCCATCATGTCGTTCAGCACCACTACCAGAGGAATGATGGTCAGAACGATGGACAGTATGAAGCCGATGACATAAGACTTCAGGGAACCATGTTGTTCATGGCCATGAGAATCATGTGCGTTGTGCTGTGCCATCTACATCACCCCCATCAGATAGACGATGGTCAGGAGGAAGATCCATACAACGTCCAAGAAGTGCCAGTACAAGCTGATTACGTTGATTTTACCGCGAGTGACATCGGTAATACCCCGTTTTTTCAGTTGGAACATCAGGCCGATCATCCAGATCAGACCGAGCGATACGTGAAGTCCGTGAGTACCCACGAGGGTAAAGAACGCGCCGGATGCTGCACTTGTTGTGTAGCTGAATCCTTCGTGAACCATCTCAACAAACTCATAAATCTCCAGGGCAAGGAAGCCTGCACCCAGAACGGCTGTAACGATCAGCCAGTTAATCAATTGTTTTACTTTGCCTTGGTTCATTGCCAGAACCGCAAGTCCGCTCGTGAATGAACTTGTGAGCAACAAGAAGGTTTCAGCAATAACACCAGGCATTTTGATCAGTTCAGACAAAATCGGTCCGCCCGCCGTATTGTCACGCAACACAATGAAGGTTGCGAACAATACGGAGAACAGGATAACGTCGGAAATCAGGAAGAACCAGAATCCGAGAATTTTCATTTCCTGTGGATCATGGTGGCCATGGTCATGACCGTGTGCATGATTCTCACCGTGTTTAGCGGCTGCTTGAGCCATCTATACCGACCCCCTTAACGACGCTTCGGTACGCTTGATTTCATCGACCGGAATGTAATAATCCGTATCGTAAGAGAAGGAACGAGCAATCATGCAGATACCCACGCCAGCGAGTCCGAGGATTGCCATCCACAGCCATCCAAAGACGAAGCCGAAACCAGCAACGAACCAGAAGACAGACATAATGAACGGAATCGAGGAATTTTTCGGCATATGAATTGGCTCATATACAGGCTCAGGCGGATGAATGCCTTTCGCACGACGTTCTTTCTCTTCCCACCACTCATCCACATCATCTCCGCGCGGTGTAACAGCGAAGTTGTATTCTGGTGCTGGTGAAGGAATCGACCACTCGAGCGTACGACCATCCCATGGATCGCCAGAAGCTTTGAGTGTTTTGTATTTGCGAATACCGTCTGCAATTTGTGCAACTTGGAACAAGAATCCAACACCCATCAGGAATGCCCCGATTGTGGATACGAAGTTCAGTTCCCACCAGCCGGTATCCCAGCCGTAAGTGCTCAGACGACGAGTCATACCCATCAGACCGACAGCATACTGCGGCATGAAGCACACGTAGAAACCAATATTCCAAGTCCAGAATGCCCATTTGCCCAGTTTCTCTTCCAATTGGAAACCGAACATTTTTGGCCACCAGTAGTACAGACCTGCGAAGTATCCGAAGACAACGCCACCGATCAATACTTGGTGGAAGTGGGCAATCAGGAAGTAACTGTTGTGGAACTGGAAGTCAGCAGGAGCAACGGATAACAGAACCCCTGTCATACCCCCGACGATAAAGCACGGGATAAAGGCAAGTGTCCACATCATCGGAGTGGCCATGCGTATCCTTCCTTTATACATCGTAAACAGCCAGTTAAATATCTTAACCCCTGTTGGAATGGCAATCAACATCGTCGTAACCGCGAAGAATGCATTAACGTCCGCTCCGGAACCCATCGTGAAGAAGTGATGCGCCCAAGTGAAGAAGGACAGGAAGCTGATGATCAGCATCGCGAATACCATCGATTTGTAACCAAACAGTTTTTTCTTCGAGAATGTACTTACAATCTCGGAGAACACACCAAATGCAGGCAAGACGACAATGTATACCTCAGGGTGACCCCACATCCAGATCAAGTTGATATACATCATTGGGTTGCCGCCCAGATCAAGTGTGAAGAAATGCGCCCCGGCAAACCTGTCGAGGAAGAGCAATGCAAGCGTCACAGTCAAGATCGGGAATGCAAACAAGATAATGATACAAGTGGAGAATACCGACCATGTGAACATCGGCAGTTTCATCCATTTCATGCCTGGCGCACGCATTTTAATGATGGTAACCATAAAGTTGATACCGGTTGCCAGGGAACCGATACCCGATATCTGGATACCCCATATATAGAAGTTCTGTCCTACCCCTGGACTGTGTGACAGCTCCGATAGAGGCGGGTAACTCAGCCATCCTGCATCCGGTGAACCACCGATGACGAAGGACAGGTTGAACAGCATTGCGCCCAGGAAGAATAACCAGAAGCTCAGTGCGTTCAGGAACGGGAATGCAACGTCCCTCGCTCCGATCTGTAACGGCACAATAACGTTAAACAAACCGAACATGAATGGCATCGCCATGAACAGGATCATGATCGTACCATGTGTTGTGAAGACCTGATTATAGTGTTCTGGATGTAAGAAATCCATATTAGGCATAGCCAGCTGCAGACGCATCATCAATGCATCCACACCACCACGGAACAACATGATAATGGAAGCAATGATATACATAATACCGATCTTTTTGTGATCGACAGTAGTTAACCAGTTACGCCAGAGCCAGCCCCATTTTTTGAAATAAGTCAGCACCGTTACGATGGTAATCATCGTAATCCCGATCGCCACGTCCGCTCCATAGATCAGCGGGTCACCGGTAACGAAAAACTCCGATGCAAACTCCTTTAATCTCTCTAACATTGGGGGCCTCCTTTCGAATCTTTAGTTCGTACTTGTATTTAATTTCGGTACAGACAAGGATTTATCTCCAGCAGCAGACTCGTTCGAGCTTGAACCTTCATGCTTGCTGTGAGCACTTTTACCGTCAACAACATATTTAGTTACGATTTTCTGAAACAGTCCTTCAGGGAATGCAGAATAATACGCAACATTGCTTGTTCCTGGCTTAGCCAGTGTGTCATACGTTTCTTGAGTCATTGGCTGGGATTGTTGCTTCACTTCAGCTACCCATTTATCGAATTCTTCATCCGACGTTGCATTAACATCAAAACGCATCTCTCCAAAGTGTTCACCAGTGAAGTTGGCTCCTGAACCCCAATATTGACCTTCATGGTCAGCTTGCAGGTACAAGGTCATTGCCATTCCTGACATCGTGTAAATCTGTCCACCCAGTTGCGGAATCCAGAACGAGTTCATCGGTGAATCCGCAGTGAGCTCAAATTTCACAGGCCGGTCTGCAGGAATATTCAGTGTGTTAACTGTTGCAATGCCCTGCTCAGGATAGAGGAACAACCATTTCCAATCCAGTGAAGATACCTGAATCGTAATGGGCTCTTTCTCATGTGCCAGTGGTTTGGAAGGCTCCAAATCATAGGTGTAGCGCACAGTAACGATGGCCAAAAGTCCGATGATAACAATCGGAATTGTCCACCAGATGACTTCGGCCTTTGTACTATGAGCCCAGTTTGGCTTGTACTCATTTTTGTTTTCTGGTTTGTCGCGGTAACGCCAAACGATTACAGCGGACATAATCAACACAGGGACGATGACAACTGCACACAAAAGAGTTGAAATAATAATCAAATCTTTCTGTGCGGCGCCAATAGGCCCCTTCGGATCCAGAACAACATACTGCCCGCCTGCCAGCATTGGCCAGACAATCAACGCAATTGTAACCAACGTCAGGACAACCGGAATAATAATCCGGATAAGCGACCTAGGTTTCTTGTTCATTTTGATCCCCTCTCCTTAAATATTCGCTAATACTAAAAAATCAGTATACTACTCTCTTCCTACTAAAGATATCAGAAACGAACGACTTTTTTGTTCATGTTAACAAATTTGTCGATTTTACACCCCAAATGTGTGAATTTTTTCTCACAAATCGCTTGATCGGTTGATATTTGTACATTGTAATCTTTACACTCCAGGTCACAAAATAAAACCCTTTGCAGTCCCGTTGAACGATTGTCAACGTATCCGCAAAGGGCTTTATTGACTGGATTTCCGAGGAATACTCCAGTCTTATTATGGACGATATTACGCAAGATTATAATTAATCTGCACCTTCATCTTCATGCCGTGTATGAACCAGACCAATCGATTTAGCAATGACGTAGATAAATACGCTACCTACAAGAAAGCCAATGCCGACCATTAATCCTAAATTGCGATCATTAAAATCATTCAAGTTGATGAGGCACAGTACCACTCCAGTGATGAGCGCAACCCATGCCAGAACTGTCATCGTTAAAACTGCGCGACGCATATTTTTATCTTTACGCTCTAATTGGCTGACCATTGCTGTTTTAGATGCCATAGTAAACACTTCCTTTTCCCTTTTTGTAAGTGCTTTCCTAATACCAATATACCACATCAGTATGAATTTTAGTCAAGAAATGTTCAAATTTATTTCTCATTTTGGACACTTTATTTCTTTTAATTGTATTGACAAAGTTATTGTCACCATCTCTATACTTCTTATAACCCAAAAACAATCCATTTATAACAGAAATTTAGTTAACCCTTATGACAGTTAAGAAATTTCAATTTTACTTGTGACAACAGAGATGCTTAACGATTATCTGGCTCTGTTCTTTTAGTTAACGAAGAGGAAGTTAGATTGGGAATGTTAAGATGCTGAGACGGCTCGTTTTTCTAACGATCACCAGAGACGCTATTTAGGGTATATCACACCTTTTTATTTTCTAACGATCACAGGAGAGCTTATTTGAGTTGTTTGGCGCTAAAATGGGCTTGTTTCTTCTGTTTTTGTTGAAATAAGCTTTGTGGAGATCGTTACAATTTCGGAAGGCTCTAATTCGTTCAAATAAACTCATCTGAGATCGTTAAAACAAGAAAAAGACGGTCTATCGGAGAAGTCCGACAGAACCGCCTATATATAGTAGAAAAAATAATTTCTGTTAAAGAAGACATTCGCTTAGAATCTAGTTCCGGATCTCAAGCCAATTATTTCTAATCACGTTCTGATACCAGTAATAGCTTTCTTTTGGCGTTCTGACAAGCGAACGAAAATCAACATGCACTAAACCAAAGCGCATCCGGTAGCCTTCAGCCCATTCATAATTATCCATCAGTGACCAGGCCATATACCCTTTCAGGTTGATGCCGTCATTGATGATGCGGTGGATCTGAGCCAAATGCTGTTCATAATACGAAATGCGGCGATCATCGTTAATTTTGCCGTTCTCCAAATCGTCGTTAATACATGCACCATTCTCTGTAATATACACATCCACGTTACCGTACTTTTGCAAATAATGCATAAACTCATATAAGCCGCGCGATTCTACAGGCCAGCCGATGTCTGTTTTAATTAATCCCATGTTCATTTCTTCCGACTGAAGCACACCCGCTTCAGGATTATGACGGTTAATGCCCATCGTATAGTAGTTAATGCCAAGCAAGTCAATCGGCTCTGAGATAATTTCCATATCTCCATCTTGAATCGGTACAGTTGCTCCTGCTTCTGCAAACCAGTCCACCAAAAATTGAGGATAGGAGCCTTTATAGATTGGATCAAGGAACCAGTCTGTATTCAGTGCGATAGAGCGGTCACACGCTGCCTGATCCTCAGCAGATTTACTATATGGCTCAGCCCAGCATACATTGGGAGCGATACCGATCTGACCCGTAATGCCCATACGTCGGAAAGACTGTACAGCTTTGCCGTGTGCCACGAGCAGACCATGAGCCACATTAATAGCCGTTTGCACATCTTTATTACCCGGCGCATGAATGCCAAGCATATTGGACAGGAAGGCAATACACCATGGTTCATTGAAGGTTAACCAGAAGTTGATCTTGCCTGAAAATTCTTTGAAGATCACTTCAGCATATTTTACAAATGCATTCACCGTTCTACGGTTTCCCCAGCCTCCGTCATCCTCCAGCGTCTGTGGTAAATCCCAGTGGTACAGTGTAAGGAACGGTTCAATACCAGCATCTAACAGAGCATCTACAAAACGATGATAGAAATCCAGACCTTCACGGTTGATCTCTCCATCCCCATCTGGAATAATGCGTGGCCACGCAATAGAGAAACGATACGTGTTAATGCCAAGCTTTTTCATCAGTGCAATATCTTCTTCATAACGGTGGTAACTGTCACACGCAACATCACCATTATCACCGTTAAACACTTTACCAGGAGTACGTGCGAATGTATCCCAGATGGATACTCCACGCCCTCCCTCTTGTGCAGCCCCCTCAATCTGATAGGATGCGGTAGCGGTTCCCCAGCGGAAATCTTGCGGAAATTGAAAAATCGTCATAATTAAATCCTCCATTTCAGATGACATACGGATCGTGCTTCCCACGTCATTCATTAGTAATAGGTCGTGCATGTAAGGCATGATTCCATCTCGCTTATTAACTATTTTTTTCTTTTTTTGAAATAGGGAGTTAGTGAAACTAGTTTCCTAAAACGTTTTCGAAAATGCGAAAATAAAAAGTTTAAATGGTGTAAACATGCAAAACTTAGAATTCATCCATTATGTTGACTGGAAGTGCTTACAATAAGAGGATTATATGCGATTTCAAAAATGTCGTCAATGATTCTCGTTACAGAATTCTCAAAAGATACTACTACAGAAAAAAGCCCTCACAATGAGGGCCTTTTCCTATTACTCCGATTCGAAACTGGATAAAGATGAACTCTTATTATTTAACGTCTTTACCCGTCCACAGGGATACACGATCTTTGATCCATTCCGTGTATTGTTTCTCCATTTCTACTGCACCGGCTTTATCCAGTTCAGCCAGGAATGCATCATAGGTTGCATCGAAGTTCGCTGGTGAAGTCAGAACAGCTTCCGGAATACGTTTGCGCACGATATCCTGTGTTTTCTGGAATTTCACACTGTAATCTGTACCGGAAGGTACGGGCATATTGTACGCTGCCCCCCACTCTTTCAGCTTCAGATCATCTTCAGCAGGATAGAAATCCTTCCAAGTATTAATACCATAAGCTTTCAACGTTTCCTTCTCAGCCGCTGTGTATCCAGCCTGAATCTGCTCAGGGAAGTTGGTCGTGAAATAATTGTCCGTTGCATCCTTCACACCATCACCGTATCGGGCACTGAAAATGTTGTACATGCCAATACCTGTTTCTTTGGTGAATGCGGAGTTATCGTTTACTTTGCGATCCTGAATATCTTGTGGAACGACACGTTTGCCATCCTCTACTTTGTAATGCTCATTTTCAATGCCCCAGTTTCTCAGGACTTGACCTTCATCGGATGCGAGCCAATCCATAAACTTGATGATGCGGACCGGATCTTTGGCAGACGTCGTGATTCCGATACCGTAACCGTCAAAACCGGTTGGCTGGAACGTGTGGTCTACGATGTCCTTGTTCAGCGAGACGGAGAAGTGAGCATACGTGCTGTCATCCTTACCTGCGGACTTGAGCGCATTCTCGGCTTCACCATAGTTCCACTCCTGATCAATCAGACCCAGAACACGGCCGCTGGCGATTTTGGACTTGTACTGGTCATCCTTTTGCACAAATGTATCTTTGTCCAAGAGACCTTCGTTGTACATTTTGTTCAACCAGCGGAAGTATTCTTTCTCCTCTGGACGTTTGTAATGGAGCATCGCTTCATATGTCTCAGGATTGATGTAATACTCTCCATCATCCGGTGCACCCGTTGCCTGGAAGGCCGGATTCGTAACCGTGATCATGATTTTCCAGTCATCGGCATTCAGCGTCAGTGGAATCGTTGGCTGTCCGTCGATGGTAGGATGTTTTTCATAATAGGCCCGAAGTACATTTTCATAATCTTCAAGTGTTTTTACTTCAGGGTAACCTAGTTCTTTCAGTACCTTTTGCTGGATTTCGAATCCGCCTGTAGCGTCAAAAACAACGTTGTCTACCCCCATGTTGGTCGGGATGGTATAGATCGCCTGATCTTCGGTGCTGTATTTCAGACGGTTCATCTGATCACCATAGATTTTTTTCAGGTTAGGAGCATGCTCTTCGATCAGATCGGTAAGGTCAATCATTGCACCTGCATCCACCAATTTTGACAAGTTTCCTTTTGGGAAAATCATGTCTGGATAGTCACCGCTGGCCGCCATCAGTGCAACCTTCTGGTCACCGCCATTGTTCACATCATACTCAGCCTCAATCGTAACGCCGGTTTGCTTCGTGATCTCTTTACCAACGGCATCCTGCATGTTGTTCCAGGTTGGACTTGGATCTGCGCCAAAGAATGAGATCGTAATCGGGTCGGTACCACTGGATTCAGTAGTCTCTTTGCTACCGGAGTTACCGCATCCAGCTGTAACCAACATTGCACTAGCCAACATTAACATCGCAAACGTCTTGGGTGTCTTACCTGTCATTCTGCCTTTCATTTTGCCTCTCATTTGTCTATCTCCCCTATTTATGAAGGTTTTATCTGTATAACAGGCTTGGTGCCTGTGAATACCACTTCTTATTTGAGCCAAGCTGCTTAATCTTGAAAAATATAATTACAATTTTCCTTCAATGCATTTGTCATGCTAAAACTTATTTCACATCTTTACCTGTCCAGAGGGATACACGATCCTTGATCCAGACGGTATATTGTTTTTCCATCTCCACTGCGCCTGCTTTATCCAGTTCAGCCAGCAGCCCGTCATACACACTGTCGAATTGATCCGGTTTCGCCAAGATCGCTTCCGGAATACGTTTGCGGATGATATCCTGTGTTTTCTGGAAAGTCACGTTGTATTCTGTATCGGAAGGCACCGGCATGTTATATGCTGCACCCCAATCCTTTAGTTTCAACTTATCCTCAGATGGGAAGAAATCTTTCCATGTTGTAATGCCATACGCTTTCAACGTTTCTTTCTCAGCTGCCGTATATCCAGCCTGAATCTGTTCAGGGAAGTTCGTTGTGTAGTAGTTATCTGTGGAATCTTTCATACCGTCACCATATCTGGCACTAAAGATGTTATACATTCCGACTCCAGACTCTTTTGTGAACGCGGAGTTATCGTTAGTTTTACGATCCTGCACATCATCTGGTACGATGCGTTTTCCATTCTCTACTTTGTAGTGCTGGTTCTCAACACCCCAGTACCGGAGCACCTGGCCTTCGTCAGAAGCAAGCCAATCCATAAACTTGATGATACGAACCGGATCTTTCGCAGACGTTGTAATACCAATGCCGTAACCGTCAAAACCGGTTGGCTGGAACGTATGATCTACGATGTCTTTGTTCAGGGACACGGAGAAGTGAGCATATGTGCTCTCGCCGTTGTTTTTGGATTTGAGCGCATTCTCAGCCTCGCCATAGTTCCACTCCTGGTCGATCAGACCCAGTACGCGGCCACTGGCGATTTTGGACTTATACTGGTCATCCTTCTGAACAAACGTATCTTTATCCAAAAGACCTTCGTTGTACATTTTGTTCAGCCAGCGGAAGTATTCCTTTTCCTCTGGACGTTTGTAGTGCAGCTTTGCTTCATACGTCTCTGGATCAATATAATATTCACCATCGTCTGGTCCACCCGTTGCTTGAAAGGCCGGGTTTGTAACCGTAATCATAATCTTCCAGTCATCCGCATTCAGCGTGAGCGGAATCGTAGGCTGACCATCAATGGTTGGATGTTTCTCATAATAAGTGCGTAGCACGTTTTCATAATCTTCAAGGGTTTTCACTTCGGGATAACCCAGCTCTTTCAACACTTTCTGCTGAATCTCGAATCCGCCGGTAGCATCGAATGCGACGTTACCTACACCCATATTCGTTGGAATCGTATAAATTTTCTGATCTTCATTGCTATATTTCAGACGGTTCATCTGGTCACCATAGATTTTTTTCAGGTTAGGTGCATGTTCCTCAATCAGGTCGGTTAGATCAAGCATGGCACCTGCATCCACCAGCTTCGACAGGTTTCCTTTAGGATAGATAATATCAGGGTAATCACCACTAGCAGCCATCAGCGGAATTTTCTGGTCTCCACCGTTATTCACGTCAAACTCAGCTTCAAGCGTAACACCGGTTGCCTTCGTAATCTCTTGCCCAACAGCATCCTTCATGTTATTCCAGTTCGGACTTGCATCGGCTCCGAAGAATGTAAAGGTGATTGGCGTTGTTGTATCCCCCGTATCCACCGGTTTTTCTTCAGCTGATTTCCCTCCGCTAGTTCCGCATCCTGCTGTGATCGCAAGAGCGCTCGCTAACAAAAGCATTGCAAATGTTTTTGGTGTTCTGCCCTTCATGTATAATCCCCCTTTGGATAAAATGAAGCTGTGTATTTGTACAACAGGACACGCCTGCTCATACCATATCCGGGTGAATCAAATAGCATTTCTCAGATTCGGGTGACATTAAAAGCGCTTACTTTTCCCCCGTCTGTGGGGATGAGAATCTGACCTAGCTGAGCTTTGATGAATCACACGTTCACTCAATTTAGTACTAACGTTTGAGTCTATCCAACAGCGTACAAGTTTTGTAAGTGCTTTCACAGTTGAATCATAATATCTAAAAATTCCCTTGTCAATAGCTAATTTTAAAAACCTAAAACGGTTTCACTAAAACGTTTTCTGTATAAAACAAACCCGATATTCCGGGTTTGTTTCCATTTTTGAAACAGACAAGTCTGTACTACTCCAACACTAATCAGCGTTCCACAAACGAACGCGATTTTGAATTAAAATGGTATATTGTTTTTCCATTTTTTC
Source organism: Paenibacillus cucumis (ex Kampfer et al. 2016) (assembly GCF_019748695.1). Classification (NCBI taxonomy): domain Bacteria; kingdom Bacillati; phylum Bacillota; class Bacilli; order Caryophanales; family Paenibacillaceae; genus Paenibacillus; species Paenibacillus cucumis (ex Kampfer et al. 2016). The sequence goes on from NZ_JACLIC010000055.1 coordinate 13,279, forward strand.
TGCTCCTGCCTGGTTTAGTTCAACGATCAAGCCATCATAAATGGCATCAAATTGATCCGGCGAACTTAAAACAGCTTCGGGAATCCGTTTGCGAATGATATCCTGTGTTTTCTGGAAAATGACATTATAATCCGAGTCTCCGGGTGTAGGCATGTTATAAGCTGCTCCCCAAGGTTTAACCGGGAATTCCTCTTCCTTTGGAAACAGGTCCTTCCAAGTGGATGCACCATATGCCCGTAGGGTCTCTTTCTCCGCCTGGGTATATGAAGCCTGAATTTGCTCAGGAAAATTCGTCGTATAATAATTATCAGTCGAGTCTTTTACACCATCCCCGTAACGTCCAGACATATTTTTATATAGTCCAATGCCAGACTCTCTCTGGAAAGCAGAAGCATGGTTTGTTTTTTGATCCTGGACTTCTGCGGGAATTACACGTTTGCCATCCTTGATTTCGTAGTGCTTGCCTTGAATGCCCCAGTTCATCAAGATCTGACCCTCCTCGGAAGCCAAATAATCAAAGAACTTGATGGTACGCACCGGATCAGGGTTAGAAGTCGTTATACCAATTCCCCAGCCTGATACAAATCCCGTGTCTTGAAAAGAATGATCCTTCATGTCTTCGGACAACGTCACCGGAAAATGTGAATAGGTTGCCTCCGCTCTGCCCGCCGATTTCAATGCGTCCTCAGCGTCGGCATATCCCCAATCCTGATCGATCAGGCCCAGTACGCGTCCACTCGCAATCTTGGATTTATACTGATCTGACTTTTGTACAAAGCTTTCCTGATCCAGCAAACCTTCGTTATACATATGGTTCAACCATCGGAAGTACTCCTTTTCCTCTGGGCGCTTATAATGTAGCTTCGCTTCATAGGTAATCGGATCAATGTAGTATTCGCCGTCATCCGGCGCGCCTGTCGCCAGAAACGCAGGATTCGTAACGGTGATCATGATTCTCCAGTTGTCAGCATCCAGCGTTAACGGAATGGTCGGCTGACCATCCGTCATGGGGTGTTTTTCGCTGTAAGCTCGCAATATATTTTCATAATCCTGGAGTGTACGAACCTTGGGGTATCCCAGCTCTTTGAGCACACGATGCTGAATACCGAATCCACCGCCGGCGTCAAAATACTTCTGATCCACCGCATAATACGTCGGCAATACATAAATAGACTGATCCTCGTTGCTATATTTCAACCGATTCATGGAATTACCATATAGCTTCTTCAGGTTGGGAGCGTGTTGTTCAATCAGGTCTGTCAGGTCGAGCATCGCTCCAGCATCAACCAGCTTGCTAAGTTCCCCCTTGGGAGAAACGATATCTGGATAGTCTCGGCTTGCTGCCATTAATGAAATCCTATCCTGTCCCCCGCTAACGGCAAATTCACCGTTCAGGGTGATGCCTGTTTTAGCTGTAATGACCTTGCCCACTTCATCCTTCATGCCATTCCAGTTCGGACTCGGATCAACACTGAAAAAATCGAACGTAAGTGGAGATGGCGCTCCGCTCGTATTCGTAAGTGACGTTTTACCGCCAACGCCTCCATCACAGGCTGTAAGCACAAGTAAAGCCAGAACAGGCGCCAGTGCGACCTTCATTTTGAAACTGGACATAATGGTAATCCTCCCTATTCATACGTCTGTCTTATACGGAACTGTTCTGTTCCTCTCTATAGCTTCATGAGTATCCTCTGCCGCAGTAGCTGAAAATCAAGCCGTTACGGCAGCAGTTCGGATATCCCGAGCTTCTTGTATAAGTACTTTATTATAGGTGTACAATCCATTATTAAGCCAGTCTTTACATCGGATCACAGGTCTATGCTTTTACCGCTCCAAGCGTCATTCCGCCAACAAAATACTTTTGCAGGAATGGATACACAATCAAAATTGGAACGGTAACGACGATTGTAATCGCCATTTTGATCGACTCTGGAGAGATTTGCGTCATTTGCTGTGCCATATCATTCGCATTCCGTCCAGCTCCCGAACCTTGTTGTGTACTTTGCAGTACTTTCATCAACTCGTATTGCAACGTCGTCAGATGTGCTTTTGAGCCGTTATACAGATACGTATCGAACCACGCATTCCACTGACCTACTGCCAGAAACAAAGCAATCGTTGCGAGTACCGGCTTACACAGCGGTAGAATGATCCGGTAATAGATTTTGAAATCATTCGCGCCGTCCAGCTTCGCTGATTCCTGCAAGGCATAGGGCAACCCGTCAATGAATGAACGGATGATAAATACGTTCCAGGCACTGATCATACCAGGCAATACGTATACCCAGAATGTACCGATCAGGTTCAGATCACGCATCAGGATATATACCGGAATCAGACCACCCGAGAAATACATCGTCAGCGCCAGTGTTGTAGATACAAATTTCCGAAGACCGAAGTCAGGTCTGCTTAGCGTAAAGGCGATCATGGATGAACTGATCAGTCCAAGCAGTGTACCTACAAGCGTACGCATAATGGAGATTTTCAAGCCCTGGAGCAGACCTTCATACTGGAAGATCGTCTGATAGTTCTGTAATGTAAATTCACGAGGCCATAAGTAAATTCCGCCGCGTACTGTATCTGCTGAGTTGTTCAGTGAGATCGCCAGTACGTTAAGAAATGGATAGAGTGTTACAATCAGCACCATGGTCATCGCGAGGATATTAAATATATCGAACACTTTATCGCCCCGTGTGGCATTGAATGTTTTGTTCGCCATAATGTCTCCCCCTCCCTACATGATGCTTTCTTTGGTGAATTTTTTGAACAAACCGTTGGCCGTAAACAACAGGATGATACTGACAACAGAGTTGAAGATACCTATCGCTGTACCGTACGAGAATCGGCCCATATTCAAACCGTAATTGAGTGCATAGAGATCAAGGACTTCGGAGTAATCCAGGACCAGACTGTTCTGTAGCAAAAATTGTTTCTCAAAACCGATGCTGATCAGATGTCCGATGGACATGATGAACAATACAGAAATCGTCGTCCGGATACCTGGCAGTGTGATATGCCACATCTGTCTAAAACGGTTTGCACCGTCTACACGGGATGCTTCATACAGTTCTTGGTCAATACCAGTGATGGCCGCCAGATAGATGATCGCATTCCAGCCCGTTTCCTTCCACATATCTGAAGCGGTTACAATGTACCAGAACAGATTTCCCTTGGCCATAAACTGAATCGGCTGATCAATAATATTGAGACCGATGAGCAGGTCATTGATAATGCCTCCATCCGTGGACAGCATCTTGGTAATAATCCCCGCAACAACGACCCAGGATACAAAGTGAGGCAGGTACGATACGGTCTGTACAGCCCGTTTGAAGAACATGCCTTTCATTTCGTTCAGGAGGATCGCGAAGAAAATCGGCACGATAAAACCGACAACCAGTCCCATCAAACTCATCGCAAGTGTATTTCGAAGCACCAGATAGAACCTGTCATCACTGAACAATTCTACAAAGTGTTTAAAACCAACCCAGTCCTGTTCACCAAACGACCTGGCTGGTTTATAGTTTTGAAAAGCCATCGTCCATCCCCACAGCGGAAGATAGTTAAATACAAATACCCAAGCGACGAATGGCAATGACATAAGATAAAGATACTTCTGCTGTTTCATTCTGTCCCAAACTCCGTTACGCCTTGGCTTCAATGGCGGCTGGGAGTCACTGCCTCTTTTCGCGGAAGCGGATTTCTTTGTTAGCGTTTCCATCTCCGTTCCCCCTCCTCTGTTTTTATAAAATAATCATAATCGATAGAGCGTTTTCAAAATACCATCTGGATTTTAGAGAAAATCATATAAAAATTAGATATCCCCCTCTAGAATCAGACATTTATCCGTTAAAATTAGAGATATTAAATACTTATTAGTGTCACAAAATCTATATGAAGTAAAAAATAACTTTTTTAACTAAAATACGAAAACGTTTTTCGGAAATCGTTTACTTTACATTTTATACATCAAAAAAGAGACCTGGTTAGGTCCCTTTAGTGTCTTGATTCGTGTCTTATCACAATGTGAATTGAATAGGTTGAAGTTTGAATACTCCTAGCAACTCGGCGGCTGTAACGGAGCTTTCCGGATGAAACTGCTCTCCGCGGGCATAAGACAACATCTCTTGAAAAAGAAACGCAGCTTCCGGACGCTTCATCAAGGCGCTGTCGGTAAAAGGAAAAGAGGATACCAGGATACGCCCCTTCCCTGCTCTAGCCTCAAAAGCATAAGCGAGCCGTTTCGCCCGGTGAAAATGATCTACCACCTCGATCAGCGGTGTAGCCCCCTGCATGGTATCCAGGCATATGGCCGGCGTATCATTCACAAGATGATACCAATGCCAGTCCGAAGCTCCATCCTGCGGAAAAGCTCCGAGAAGAGCTGTTTCTTTCTCCATATACATACCCATCGTAGCCCCCGGCTGGGTGGCAAACATGAGATAATTCCAGAACACCGGCAGGTACTTCGTTTCCACTGGATCATACAGATCCGTTGCACCCGGCATAAGCCAAACTCTTCCACCATTCAAGAGAAGATCCAGTACATTGGAGGTTAAGGACTTTACAATCAGCAGGTCATGCTGATTTTCCTTTAACCATCGGAAGCCATTCACATGATCCACAGCATCATGATAAGAATCAGCGAGTAGGGGCTGTAGTTCTTTTACGGTATTCCAGATGCGCTTCATCTCTCCATGACGCTCGTTTTGCATCTTCATCTGTGGGAAAGACCAAGCATGCCACTCATTCTGAGCTACCGTAACGGTTGCTAAACGATGGGAAGAGTGAACGGTAGAATGCTCCGCATTACCGGGATGCAGCGGATCATTCACATGGTCGCAACGTAGCTCAGCCTCCACTCGAAACGCAACTACACCTTCGGCCTGAGAGTTAACCATTATACTCCCGAGAGATGTTACCGCACCGCACGGCATATCTCCGCAGCTCCATTCTCCTTCAGCCAGCATCCGTTCGTCCGTAACCGTAACCATTCTCCAGTGAATGGAAGCATTTTTTAACACCCTTTTGCCAAAGTGGGATACACGTACTTCGATTTCAATCGGTTCTCCAGCATAGTATGTCCGCTCTCTGGAGCCAAGAAGGATGACTACCTCAGCATTGAATTGTTTTACTTCATTCGGTGTGGTTATCCCTTTATCTTCCCAAAAGACATCCAGAAAACCCGTGGTGGCGTGTCCCTGTCCCGGGAAATCACGGATATCCAGCAGCTGGATGCCCGCAGCATCTGGCGTACGTCTTACTCGCTCCATCGCCTCTTTAAGGGATCGCATCAGATGTATACCCGTTGCCTGCTGATATTGTTCCAGCTTTGCCATCATGCCTTTACGTGTAAGCGACTCTTCGACAGGTTCTAACCATGTAGGACGAAGGACACCTGTATACTTCTCTCGTTCCTGGGGACGTACATACATCGTAAATTGCGCATGTTCATGCCCGATCACCGGATGTGATGCAAGCCGTGTAACCGCATGATAATCCAGCGTAGTATCGGGTACCGCCGCCAATACAGATTCCAGCGGGGGATGCCAGTTGAATGATTGAATAAAATAATCGGTCTCTCTACCTTGAGCTGGAAGGTGTCCAAAGCCTGTGTTATCTGTATATAGTCTCGATGGATCTGTATCTCTCGCTCTTGAGATAAGTGCATTCAGTTCAGGATGCCCGTTTGCGCCAATTAACTCATTGCCGAGTGAGAACAGGACAAAGGAAGGATGACGATGCAATGCTTCCAGCAACCGATCTAGCTCCTGTGTCAGATACATACGTATTTCAGGAGGAGCGGATACATCCCGCTGTTCAAAAAAACGTGACCAGTGAGGAAGCTCTGCTTGTACAAGCATACCCTCTTCATCGGCAGCTTCCCAGAATGGTTCCGGTGGACTCCACCCGTGTAAACGAACATGGTTGAAGCCATATGACTTGGCTATGCGAAATTGCTCCACATAGTACTGTGCATCCCAAACGGGATATCCCGTAAGTGGAAAGATACAACAGTCCACATACCCGCGCAGAAACACTGGTGTTCCGTTCAGGACAAGTTGTTTTCCACTGGATGCAAAAGAACGCATGCCAAACCGCTGCTCCACCTGGTCAAGCTTCTGTTCGCCTGCCTGCAATTGAACTACCGCCCGATATAAGAGGGGATTCTCATCGCTCCACATGGCAATCGCATTCTCGGAGTCCAATGCAATCTGGCATACCCCCGTAACCCGGCCTTTCTCAACACTGCTATTCAAGGAATCATCATCACTTCCAGTGTTTGCACTGTTCCCAGTACAATCGATATCCAAACACTCGCGCTTTAGCCATGAGCCATCCGGATGCTGGATATTGATTAGAAGCTGCAACGGTGCGACTGAGTCTTCAGCTGGATTATTAACCGTGTACCGAACTGCTATCCTTCCGTTAGCAGGATCAGGTTCAATACGCACGGTATGTACTCGCCGCAACGGTAGCCTTTCCAGATATGCTCCGCCTGTAATACCTCCCCAAGCCGTAGCGGTATGCAAAGAATGAATATGGCTGCCTGCCAGTTTAAGCTTCATCGTGTTGTCAACCCAAATCTCTACACGGTTCATCTCGCCAGGCTTCACCCAAGGTGTCACATCCCACGTCTGTTCCGTCAGCAGACTATCCCTTTCTCCCGCTTCGTTCCCATTGAACCACAGCCTTGATGTCCAGCGTACACCTTTCAGTCTGAATACATAGTGTCCGTTCTGTGCATCATGTGGAACATGGACATCCTGCGCATACCATGCCGCCCCCTCATACTCTCGGATTTTGGTCCACGTGTCGATTCTGGCATACCCCGGTTCTTCGCCGTATCCTTGCTCTTCCCATGACCCCGGAACTTGAATCGTATCCCATAAGGCATCATCCCGGTGCGGGGGGGGGCATGTCCCAGCATTCTCTCCCTCTCTTCGTTCTCCACTCAGTTCAGTTAATTGAAAATGCCATGTTCCGTTCAAATTGATCGTGTGACGTACAGTTGTTAAATCAGTACGATTCATATCCTGCAGCCATCCCTTCATCTGGACTCTTGTACCTTGTACAATCAGTCTACGGTGTACAGCTTGGACATACCATTGCTTATTCGGGGAAGTACATGGACTATATTATGAAGAACTCCAGCACCGCCGGTTATTCATCTTCATTGTCATGGTGATTCGTTTCTCTCGTGTGAGATTGGGATCTGGATTGTTTATACGCCGAAGGAGATTCTCCTACGTATTTTTTGAACTTACCGTGAAAATAGTCCACATTGGCATAACCGACTCTTGAAGCTACCTGATGCACCTTTAACCCTTCGTCAAGCAATGCTTTCGCTTTCTCGATCCGAACTTTATCCAGAAAGGCGTTAAAAGATTCGCCCGTGTGGTTCTTGAACAATTTCCCCAGATAACTGCTGTTGTAGTTAAACACCTCGGCCAGAACCTCCAGCTTCAGATTCTCACCGGGATTACGCTGAATGAACTCAATCATCTGTTTCATCACGGTATCTGTACTGCCTCCGCCCATACGCTGAATCAGACGATGCAAATGTTCCGCCGCCATCGCTTTAAGATCAGCCATCGTGAACTGATGATATACCTCATTAATCAGCACGGAGTGATCCTGCATAATGGTTTGCATGTGCTGATTCGCCGCAGCAAGTTTATTGAACGCGAGCGAGAACACCTGCGAAAATGCCGTTTTGATTGCTTGCTCCGTCCAATGATACGGAATCAGTCGCTCCTCCATCTCTCCAAGCACACGCATAACAGATTCACTGCTGCGAATGTCCAAGGCATAATACAGCTTGTCCGCCAGCTCAACTTCATCAGGCTCTTGAATGCCGTCTGCCTGGGCTCCCATACCGTTACTCTCCGCACTTGAAGGTGACAGTCGCCCTTCATCCCAGCGTTTGATCCGTTGCTCTGTGAACAGGAACCGTTCTGCCATAAGGCTGCTCGCCTGTGTGTATGATCTGGCAATCTCAGTAGTAGACTGTACCGGTTCTCCAGCGGTAGCGTACATGTGAATGTTCCACTCTGCGAGTAATGTTTGCAATTCATCATATAGATTCTGTAATGAGGGATTCTGAGTAACTGCTTCTTTGATCAGTAACCCCAAGCCGGAATGATATGAAAATACGATACCTTTGTCCTTCTGATCGAATGCTTCAATCAGTTTGCGTTTCATCTCATTCCCCCGCTGCAGATCAAGCGTTGCATGAATCTCCAGCAAAATCACTTGATACTGAGGCCAATGCAGTCCAAGACTGTCCTCTCCCTTGTTCCCCTTACCTTGTAAAGAGTCATATAACAGTTCTTCAATCTGATGTTCTCTATATGCTGTATCTTCTCCAGCGTAACGAGCCTGCGTTTCCTGTTCCTGATGAAGCTGTCCCGCAATTCGTTCCAGTTCAGCGATGATCTCTTCTTCGTCAACCGGCTTCAGCAGATAACCATCTACGCCGAAGCTGATTGCTTTTTTGGCGTAATCAAAGTCAGCATAACCGCTCAAAATCAGAAAATGTGCGTCAGGTTCATGCTGGCGGATCTCTTCGATGACTTCCAGGCCAGTCATGCCTGGCATCCGTATATCAATAATGGTCAGGTCCGGCTTGATTTCGTTGAAACAGGCGATGGCCTCGCGCCCGCTTCCGGCTGTAGCCATGACCTGGAAGCTGTATTTTTCCCAATCGATAATCGTGGTCAATCCCTCGCGAATGCTTGGTTCATCGTCTACCAACAATACTTTATACATGCTGGTTCCCTCCTGCTGGCAAGGTGAAAGAAACCTCTGTTCCTTCCCCGTACACACTGTTAATCTGTAACCCGGCATTTTCCCCATACGTCAAAGTCAAACGCTGATGCACATTGCGCATGCCAATCCGGCTCTTCTCCTCTTCTTCAGGACCGCTGACAAACTGCATCACTTCTGCAAGCCGTTCCGGCGTGATGCCCGCTCCATCATCTTTCACTTGTACCGTGACCATACGATCCACCATACAAATCAGAATATGCACCCGCACGGTTCCTTCTTTGTTCTCTAGTCCATGCACAATAGCGTTTTCTACAATCGGCTGAATAATCAAAGGCGGGATATACATCCTCTCCACCTCAGGGTCCAGATGAATCTCAAAGGCTAACCTGTCCCCATACCGAAACTTCTGAATCTCCAGATAGGAACGTACCATTTCCAGTTCTGCCCGAAACGTTGTTTTGCCGCTGCCAATCTCCAGGCTTTTCCGCATCAGCTTGCCAAGCAACCTGACAATATTCGCAATCTCTGCTTCTCCCTTGATGTGAGCCTTCATGCGAATGGATTCAAGCGCGTTAAACAAAAAATGAGGATTAATCTGGCTGGCCATCATTTTCAGTTTAATCTCTTTTTGGGCGATTTCCAATTGGTTGTTCTGCTCTGTTGTCTCGACCACCTGAGTCATCAGTTCGTTAATACTTTTCACCATGTAGTTGAACTGACGTGATAATTGCCCGATCTCATCGTTCCCGTCAATACGCGAAGTGACGTTCAAGTCTCCAAGAGCCAGCTTGTTCAGATGTTTACTGAGGCGTAGTAGCCGGTTCGAAGTGAGGAATGAAATAATGTACACCAGCAACAGCGCAATCACCAGCACCATGGTAATAAAAATCATGCCGATCTGGCTAATCTGGTTGGCATCTTTCACGATATTTTTGGTCGCAAACACCGAGATAACCTTCAGCTTGTTAAAGCTTGATCCCGGCCCCAGTTCATCAATGACAATATTCGAGGGCTCTCCCTGAAAATCGGCTTCAATGGTGCCCTTAGGTTGACTCTGGAGGTCTACGCCAAAATCAAGCTGACCCAGCGTTTTCCCGACCAGGTCAGTATTTTTCGCTGCAACAACGTAACCCTGCTCATCGGTAATCAATGTCTCAAACTGCTCTTGGCGCAACAAACCGTTAAGTTCTTCCTGATTGATTACGATCATCAGCACACCTTCGGTCTTATATTCGGCAAAAGGAACCTTCCGTACCAGACTGAGCCGGTGAACCGGATTGTCTTCGTTACCAGGGATATAAAACCAGCCAATGCTCGTTGTTTTCAGCGCTTCCTTGTACCAGTAACTCTGCTTGGTTCGCTCATTGACCGGAATAAATTCCAGATTATTGATCAACGTCGGGTTCGTCGAATAAAAACGTATACCTGCAATTTCCCGATATAACCGCCTGTATTCTTGAAAATCTTTATATGCGAGGTAAGCCGAGGTCAGCTCCACCACACTTGTATACTGTCGATTCACGATCTCCTTGAGATCGGTGTTAAACATGAGCAAGTTGGATATGTCTGTAGGTACGCGCAGCATCGTTGCCGTCTGGCTTTTAATTTTATCCACATTGATGATCGTTTGCCCAATGGCATTATCCAGTGCTTGCTGACGAAAATAACTGGTCACTGCGAGACCAATAATCAGGACGGGAACCATGACAACAAGCACGTAGGAAATGAGCAATTTATGCTTTAATTTGAGATCATTTGTAATACGAATCAGCCGTTTTAACATATCCGCACCTTCCGTCATCTTGTATAAGCGCTTACAACTTGCGATCATCCGAAGCAGGTCACTCTCACCTGCGCATCCATCATACCACATAACTGCAGCCTTCGATTTGACATTAAAGTGGAGATATGGACCTGAGTTGTTATGGATACATCGATGGGATTCAATAAAATATGACTATGCTAAAAAGACACTTCCGCGATTGGAAGTGCCTTTTCATTCAAACTAAAGTGAAAGTAAAGCTTTTTATGGACGAGGTGTGCTCACGCCATTGAGGATCAGCTTCGGATGGATATCTGCGCTCAGTGATGCGGAAACGGCGCAGTATTTCTCTTCAGCCATCTGGATGGCTTTCCAGATCCGGTAATCCGGGATATCTCCGTCCACTTTGAAGATCAGGTCAATGGACGTAAAACCTTTGGGCATATCCTCGCTCCGTGTGCCTTGTGCTTCAATCTCAATCGAATCGATCTTGTCCAGAAAAGCATCCAGAATCATCGTGATGTCGATTCCCATACAACCACCAAGTCCAGCGAGTAACAATTCCATCGGCGTAGCGCCTTGGCTATCACCGCCATATGCCGCTGTGGCATCCATGCCTACAGCATACCCAGACGGTCCTTCGGAGGTAAACGCGCGTTTTCCCTTCCATACTGTTGTTACGTTCATGATGTCTTCCTTCTTTCTATAGTAGTTTACACATACACTGCGATGACAGAATAACCTTCCCATCAGTGGGTGGTTTAAAATTCGGTAATCTGCCGCAGGAACTGGCGTGTACGCTCTTGCTCCGGATGTTCAAAAAAGGCTTCAGGGCTAGCTGTCTCCACAATGGAGCCGTCTGCCATAAAGACAATTTTGTTCGCCACGTTCCGGGCAAATTTCAGCTCGTGTGTCACGACCAGCATCGTCATGCCTTCCTGCGCCAGCTCTTTCATCACCGACAGCACCTCTCCAACCAGTTCGGGGTCGAGGGCCGAGGTCGGTTCGTCAAACAGCATCACTTCCGGCTCCATCGCCAGTGCCCGTGCAATGGCTACGCGTTGCTGTTGTCCACCGGATAAACGGGAAGGATAAGCATCCTGCTTATCCGACAGCCCTACACGATCCAGCAAAAGCCGGCCACGTTCGGCGGCTTCGTCCCGCTTTATTTTTTTCACCGTCACAAGACCTTCCATAACATTACCAAGCACCGTCTTGTGCGGATACAGGTTAAACTGCTGGAACACCATACCGGTCTGGCGACGAATCTCCAGCACCCGGGCACGTTGCACACGCAGCGGATCTGCGCTGTTTACCACAATGCCGTTCACTTCGATCTGTCCGCCAGACAACTGTTCGAGTCCATTGAGACAGCGTAGCAGTGTACTTTTGCCTGAGCCACTGGGACCCAGCAGGACAACAATATCCTTGGCATCTACATGCATATCGATATTGGTGAGCACTTCATGATTTTGAAAACGTTTGGTTAATCCAGTTGTAGTAATCACCCGGTTCTCTCCCCCTTTAGTAAGCCCGGGCCAGCCGGCGCTCCACTTGTTCCAGAATGGCCGAGAAACCGATGCTCATAATCCAATAAATCACGCCGATTGCCAGATAAAATGGCATGTTGAGCGCATACTGCGAAACCAGAAGCTGCGCAGACCGCAACAGCTCGGTAACGCCAATTGCAGCAACAAGCGATGTTTCCTTGAGCATTCCGATAAAGGTATTCCCCATCGGTGGAATGGCAATGCGCACAGCCTGCGGGAAAATGATCCGTCTCATCGCCTGTGCTGGAGTCATACCGGTAGCGTATGCCGCTTCCGTTTGCCCTTTCGGTACAGCTTGAATCGCACCGCGGAACGTTTCCGACAGGAAAGCCCCCGCGTTCAGACTGAGACCAAGACAAGCGGCCGTTAGTGACCCGAGAGTTACGCCGTAGTCCACAAGCCCGTAATAGATAACGAATAATTGCACCAGCAGCGGGGTTCCCCGCATGATGGATACATAAAATCTGGCGATCAATCTTAGCCACATCGGTCCTTTAAGCCTGGCAATGGCTACAAGCACCCCGATAATAAAGGCAAAAAACATAGAGATCACCGTAACATAAAGCGTATAATAAGCCCCCTTCAAAAAGAAGGGGATATTTTCGAATATCAGTTCCATGGATCAAACTTCCCTTCGCCTTGCAGGTTCATTATTGCGCAGGCTCTTCACCAAACCATTTTTTGAAAATGGTATTGTACGTGCCGTCATCCTTCATGCCTTTCAGTGCATCGTTCAGTGCCGCTACAAGTTCAGGGTTGTCCTTACGCACCGCGATCCCTGCCTGGTCACTCTTGATTGCTTCGCCAACAGCTTTAATTTTGAATCCATTCGCATCTACGATAGGTTTCAACGCATACAGGTTGTTGATCGTTGCATCGATCCGTCCTGCGTTCAGGTCTTTCAGAGATGAGATAACATCATCATACGTTTTGATTGTAAAATCTCCGACTTTGGGCAACACTTCGTTGCGCAGGTACGTTTCATCGTTTGTGCCCAAACCTACACCGATTGTTTTGCCTTTGAAATCTTCCAGTTTCGTAATATCGTTGTTGTCTTCTTTGACAATAATTTTGACCTGGTTGGTGATGTACGGATCACTGAAATCCAGCACTTTTTTGCGATCGTCCGTAATCGTCATTTGGCTGATAATCGCATCCAGCTTTTTCGCTTGCAGACTTGGTGTCAGACCGGAGAACTCCTGAGATACAAACTCAAACTTAACGCCAAGACGCTTCGCTACTTCACGTGCGATATCCGCATCAAATCCGTCCATTTCTTTCTTGTCATTCAGGAAGTTGTATGGACGATACGTACCCATCATGCCGACTTTCATGACACCTGCTGATTTGATCTGTTCCAGTTCGTTGCCACCAGACTGTGCTGCATTGTTTGTATTGCCATTCTCCGCCGCGGGTTTGCTACCGCAAGCACTCAGTACGAGCACAACCATGAGCAGAATCGCGGTGATAGACCACCCTTTGCGAATTTTAGTTCCATATGTGTTATTCATGACGTTAACTTCCTCTCATTCATCTTATGTTCTCTTGGTGATTCCATTATTCCCTGTGACTGGCTTAATCATGTGAAGAAGTGTGTTAAATGTGAATCCTTCCTGCCTCTTTTGCCTGAAAAGTAAAGCCCCGGCCCTTGCCGACATTATGTACCGAGCAGGCCGTAAAACTCAAAACTCGCCGCTTCAGCTGCTAACGCTGTAGCACTCATCTCCGTGAAACGGCTGTGCAGTGCGTCTGAGCCGAATAACCAGCGCGAGATCATGCCCTCGATCATGCTTACAAGCAATGCCGCACGTAAGGGTACATTCATATCTGCCGGCAACATCCCCAGTTCAATGGCACGCTCCATATTGTGACGGAATGCTGTCTCCACGGCATTACGAGTCTCTTCAACTAACCTCTGGACGGATTCCTCGGTCACGATGCCCTTAAGCAACAACTCCATGAAATATCGGTTCTGCGCAGCAAAGGTGAACAAGTTTGTAAACAGCTTCTCCGAGGCCTTCACCATATCTTCAACCGACCCGGCATCCTTCCGGTACCCCTGCCCGATTGCTTCAAGTAGTTGTTCTCTGCCCGTTAACAAAATCTCGGAAGCAATGGCTTCCTTGCTCTTGAAGTGCCAGTAAAAGGTGCCTTGAGCGACTCCAGCTTCGCGAACAATATCAGAGATTTTCGTCTGATGGTACCCTTGAGTTGCGAATCGTTCCATCGCTATGCGAATAATTTGGTCCCTTCGTTCTTCTCCGGGTCCCAAACCGTTAACTTTGGCCATGCTCTTTACCCTCCCGATTGATCAGTCAGTCAGTTAATGTATATCCTATGGGATAACTAGGTTTTTGTCAATATAGTTTTAAACAACGGGTTACAAGCATAGAGTTGAAGTGGGAGGCAATTCTGAGCATAATAGAGGATAGTCTTGTTCGAAAGGACAGACATCGTTATAGCAGGACAGGCCTTGTGGCTGCTGTCATCTGCATTTCAAGGAGGAAGAGAATTGGACTTTATATCATCCATTATTATGGGCATCATCGAAGGTTTGACTGAGTTTTTGCCCGTGTCCTCTACAGGACACATGATTCTGACAGCTCACTTGCTGGGTCTATCAGAGGACAACGAGTCAGTCAAAACGTTTGAGGTGGTTGTCCAGCTTGGTGCTGTACTGGCTGTTGTTGTACTGTACTGGAACAAATTCATTGATATGTTTCGCTTCACCGGGGGCAAAAGGCCGTATTCCCGACGCCTTAATCTGGGACATATCATCCTGGCGATGGTTCCTGCTGTTGTCATCGGACTTGTGTTCCGGGACTGGATCAAGGCTCACTTGTTTGGTCCGCAAACCGTACTGTACAGCCTTGTGATCGGTGGTATATTGATGATCGTAGCTGAACGCTGGAGCCATAAGAGCTCACGGATTACCACACATGATGTAGACGATATTACCTACAAACAGGCATTTGCTGTGGGGATGTTTCAGATTTTGGCGTTGTGGCCAGGCTTCTCCCGTTCCGGCTCTACGATCTCGGGCGGCTTGTTTGCCGGAATCAGCCGGGTAGCTGCGGCAGAGTTCACCTTCCTCGTGTCCGTTCCAATTATGATTGGTGCCACGGGATATGATATGTACAAAAGCATCGATCATCTGAACAGCGATGATTTTCTGATCTTTGCGATCGGATTTATCGCAGCGTTCATCGTTGCCATGCTGGCGATTAAGACATTCCTGTCTATTTTGAAAAGATTAAGCTTGACCGTCTTCGCTGTGTACCGCTTTGTACTTGCAGCTGTATTCTTTGTGATCCTGATGATGTAATGGAATCTGTGTAAACACAGTTCAATTCATATCAAACATCAAACAGATCCGTTGATTTTAATTGGAAAATGGCGGCCCTGTCTTCCTCACGGAAGTCGGGCCGCCATTTTGCTATCGCTTCATATGTAAATGTACCATCATGATATTTCTATGGCATGTTCAGGAAGTTAGATCGTTACTCCCATCGGTCAGCCTGTATGTTTCGCTGTCTCTTCCGCTCCTTCAGTCTTCCTAACCAACGATATCTGTTCAGCTTCTGTTCATGTAACATTTGTTTGACACCAGCCATAAGTAAATGATACCTGCGATCATCATTATGGCTTAATTGGTGCATCTCATCCAATATTTCTCTGTTCATGTGGCTCTTGTTCACTCCAATATTCAGTTTGTTCTATTAAGTATAACGAACGATACTGAACAAATTCTAAACAAGGTGCTATAGCAGAACTAAAAAATCCCCTACATGTCTGAAGACAAGCAGGGGATGTGGTTATGGTCTGAAACGATACATAGGGTTAATTGAGCAATATCAATATCAATTGTCACATATAAGGCTATTCCGCTTACACTTTGGATTCAAGTGTCTCCAGATACTCCGAGATTTGTGCAGGGGTTTTTGCCCATTTGCTGTGAAGATGTGCAAGCTTTTTGCCGTTCTGGAACACCAGCAGGCTTGGAATGCCACGTACACCGTTCTCTTCAGCAAACGGCTGGAATTCTTCTGCATCCAGTGCATAGAAGGTTTTATCCGTATGCTGATCAATAACGTCACCGATGAACCGATCCAGGTTTTTGCAGTCCGGGCACCACGTTGTATCAAATTTAATGACCGTCATTCCGTCGGAGTTAATCAGGTCGCGATATTGCTGTTCACTTTGAATTCTTTCCATATCTATTCTCTCCTTATGTCGTTCTAGTTAATAGTTGTACTGTACTTTGTGTAGAGATGGTACTTTTATTGTACCTCAAATAGTTACACTTGAAAACAGGTAACCCACCCATTAACGATGCTGCGTGTAACGGTTAGCAGGACTCTGCTCCCGTATAGCCTGAATCTCGGCAGGGGTGAGCGGGGCCGATGAAGCAGCGGCAATGTTATGCAACAATTGTGTTCTGGAACTGGCTCCTGGAACGACAGCAGCAACGGCAGGTTGCGCAAGCGCATAACGGATTGCCGTCTGTGCCATGCTGCGATCATCTGTGACCAGTCCAGCCAGGCCTTGGCGGATGTGATGCAACTGCTCTGGCGTATAATCCAGATATCCTTTGTCTGCCTTCGCCGTTCCCGATGCTGCCAGTACACCACTGGCAACCGGGCCGCGAGCGATGATACTGATTTCTTTTTGCTCAAGTAAAGGTAATACTTCCTCTTCCGCCCGGCGATCCACTACACTGTATTGATTCATCACGCTGACAATGGATGATTTCTCTACATACTCCCGAATCACGTTCGGACGAATGGAAGAGATGCCGTAGTATCGGATAAGTCCTTCCTTCTTCAACTCCTCAAACGCTTCAATGGTCTCAGCGATTGGATCATCCAGCGTGCCACCATGAAGCTGATACAGATCAATGTAATCGGTCTGCAGTCGTTTGAGGCTTTCATGCACGGCCTGTTTAATATAAGCTTTGGACGGGTCCCATGACCAGCCCTCTTTGCCAGGAATACGGCGGTTCCCCACTTTCGTTGCCAGAATGACTTGATCCCGGCGCCCTTTGATCGCTTGTCCCACAATCTCTTCGTTCCGTCCGGCATCATACAGATCAGCTGTGTCCAGCAGATTAACCCCGAGATCCAATGCTTCGTGAATCAGCTCCACTGCAGGTTTCAGTTCCGTTCCGAGCGACATACAGCCCAGTCCGATCTCCCCCACCATCAATTCCGAATTACCCAAACGATTTTTCTTCATAGAAGTGCCCATTTGACCTTTATCCACAAGTGCATCTCCTCTCCATACGTTCTGCAAGTATTCATTGTATCATTCTTCATGGAAAAAATCGCATAGTGTGCAATCTCCAGTGATGCTCAGACGCACATAAGAAAAACCCGGAACGATCGTCCCAGGTCTCTTTGATGTTGCTCACCATATGCGCCTGCTAGTAGCAAGCAAGTACGTTTATTTACTTTTACGTGTATCGAACAGATAACAGGGCTTCCTTACACTGCCCACGCTATTGGTTAGCCGTCATGTAAGACTCCTGGATTACTCAATTTCTCCACTCTTGGTTGCTAACCTCTACCCGCGGTCTTGCGGTACGAGATGATGATCCGTTCTTTTTCACCATATTAGATACGGTGCTAATGACTTTGTCCCTGGCCTGTTTATTCCTCATCAGATACGTCACGCCAGCTCCAATCGCCGTCATGAGCAATTTGCGTTTCGACATGTAACTCTCCTCCTTCTGGATTCATGTACATCGTGTCTTGTTTGAGTTTTACCCGATCTAGCACAAACGAAACGATATCCAAGCTTGCCTGCCTGTAAAAAATAAAATATTTCTCCAACTGGCACACCCAGTTATACGATTGAGCAGTACAAAAAAAGATGATCACCGAAATGAAGAATGGTTCGGTAATCATCTTTTGCTCGGTTATTATGCTCCGTAACGTGAGCCTATATGAGCCATACAGGACTTTATTTTGAATCCATATGTGAGCCATTAGGTTAGGAGCTTATAAGGAAACATGTAGTGGTTTCATATGCTTTATTGAGTCCTGTTGCCCTAACCCCGCGTCATCAGTCGGATGGTCGGGCTACTTGGCTCATCTCTTCATGCTTGTAGGTCGAGCCATCGGCGGTCAGATAAAAATGACCGGTCGGGTGCAGCTCTTCGTTCAACTCATAGACCAGCGGAATGCCAGTCGGGATGTTGAGCGCCATCACGTCTGCTTCGGACAATTGGTCCAGATGCATGACAAGTGAACGGAGCGTATTGCCATGCGCGGAGATCAGCACTCTTTTTCCCGAAGAAACCATCGGTTTAATCTCTGCATCCCAGTACTCCAACACCCGCTTGGACGTATCCATTAAATTCTCCGTACGCGGGATGGTGCAGCCAAGGCGCTTGTACTTGTCCAGATCCTGCACATATCTGTCGTCATTCTCATCCAGAGGTGGTGGGGAAATGTTAATGGAACGACGCCATTCGTGAACCTGATCCTCCCCGTATTTCAAAGCCGTCTGCTGCTTGTTCAGTCCTTGCAGCGCACCATAGTGGCGCTCGTTCAGCTTCCACGTCTTCTCAATCGGAATCCACATCAAGTCCATTTCATCCAGCGCAATGTCGAGTGTACGAATGGAACGTTTCAATACCGAAGCGTAGGCACAGTCAAAATCAAACCCCTGCTCTTTCAGGATTTTCCCGGCCTTGCGCGCTTCACCATACCCATCCTCGGTCAGATCCACGTCCGTCCAACCCGTAAAGCGGTTTTCCACGTTCCACATGCTCTGTCCATGGCGAATCAACACTATCCTGTACATCACGTGACCCTCCTTCCTTGGATACATTACCCGCAGAACCAGCGAAATTATACATCATTAGCCCTGCGCGTAATTGGTGGATATCGTTAATGGCATAAAAAGAAATCAATAATACGGTGCCATCATCAAGTAAACGACTACACCTGTAGAACTGACATACAGCCAGATTGGCATGGTCCAGCGTGCGATTTTACGGTGTTTCTGCAACTGGTTTGTCCAGCCCCATACGAGCGTAAAGAGCGCAAGTGGCACGATCAGGGCAGCCAGAATGCTGTGTGTGATCAAAATGAAGAAGTAGATCGAACGAACAATACCTTCGCCACCAAACTTGGACGTTTCCGGAGACAGATAATGGAACGTCAGATACGTCACCAGGAACAGCAACGTGGTTGAAAATGCCGCCAAAATAAAGCGTTTATGCAGCTTGACGTTACGTTTGATAATCGCAATCAGCGCAGCCAGCAAAAAGATAAAGGTAAAGCTGTTAAACACGGCATTGAAGCGTGGCAACACGGTGATGTCGAACGTAACCTCACCTTTGTACCCGATCGATGGTGCGAAAAACAATAACAAGATGATAACGTTAGCAAGAATGGAGATGGTAATAATGATACCTGCGAAATTTTTATTACTGGTCGGGGTTGTCTGATTCGATGAAGCATTCAGACTCCCTCTTTCCTTGTTAGCCAATGCAAAATCCTCCTCATATCCTAACTTTCTGTGTTCTATATCATTATATCGCGGCAAATCAGGGCTGTTAAGTGACAACACTCTGAACAAAAACAGGCTGTCCTTACGTATAAATGCCCGTTTTAAACTGTTTTCATGCCTTTTCGTGCGAGTATGATTTTACCCTAGTCTTAAATTGTGGTATAATTAATGCACTTAATCACATACGCGTCGACTATGGAGGAGCCTGTCACCAAGGGCCCCTCTTTGTCTTTTACAGGCATGGAACGGTAACTTGTTATCGTTGTTCCGTGCCTTTTGTTATGATCAAATTGGGTGGAACAGGGATGTTTTCCCTTGGAAAGGATATTCTAAGGTTGCCGCGATCAGAGAGGAGAAACCATCTGTGGAATTTATTTTAGTTCTTGCCCTTATTTTGATCTTCACCAAACTGGCTGGTGATCTCTCCGTTCGGTTAGGCCAGCCATCGGTGCTGGGTAAACTTATTGTGGGTGTTGTCATTGGACCTGCCCTACTGGGCTGGGTGGATAAAAGTGATTTTGTGCATTATATGGCCGAGATCGGGGTATTATTGCTCATGTTCATCGCCGGTCTGGAAACCGACCTGGAGCAATTGAAGAAAAACTGGAAGTCCGCTTTCGCTGTGGCAGTGGGCGGAGTCATCTTACCTTTTATCGGAGGATACAGTTCGGCTGTTGCTTTTGGCATGTCTCAGACACACGCACTGTTCTTTGGTCTGTTGTTCTGTGCCACCTCGGTAAGTATTTCCGTGCAAACCTTGAAGGATATGAACCAGCTCGGTTCACGTGAAGGCACCACCATTCTGGGGGCAGCGGTAGTGGATGATGTGCTCGTCGTTGTACTGCTCGCTGTCATGATGAGTGTGCTCGGAACAGGCGGCGGAGATGTCTCCATCGGCTTGTTGATTGGTAAAAAGCTGTTGTTCTTTGTCATCATCATTGCGGCAAGCTGGCTACTTGTACCTCGTATCATGAAATGGATGGCTCCTCTGCGGGTAACGGAAACCGTTATTACGGCAGGACTCATCATCTGCTTTGGCTTCTCTTATTTTGCAGAATGGATGGGTGTTGCAGGGATTATCGGTGCATTTGCGGCAGGGATCGCGATTTCCCAAACTGGATTCAAACATGAAGTGGAGCAAAAGGTGGAACCGATCGCGTACAGTATTTTTGTACCTGTTTTCTTCGTTAGTATTGGACTGAATGTAACTTTTGACGGCGTAGGCTCACAGATCGGTCTGATCATCGTCATCAGCATCGTTGCCATTGTCACCAAGCTTCTCGGCGGCGGGGCCGGAGCTCGGTTGACTGGTTTTGATCGCTCCTCCTCAATTGCAATCGGTGCAGGCATGATCTCCAGAGGTGAAGTTGCGCTTATTATTGCCTCGACTGGACTTGCATCTGGCTTGCTGGATGCCGAATATTTTACCAGCGTGGTTATTATGGTCATCGTCACCACACTGGTCACACCACCGCTACTCAAAATCACGTTTGCCCGTAAAAAGGGTGAACAACGTGTGGAACAAGGGATTGAGGATCCTCATCTGAACAGGTGAGGTGAATGGTACGTGGAAGCGTTGCTCTCTTTTAGCAGAAACGGTTAAACGACTTGGTTGTTCATCCAATCCGACATAAACTTACTCATAGTAAAAGTGGTACTTCTGTGTTAAGCCCAAGACATCCTTACCATAATGAACTCACTCTTAACTCACTCTTTAGAACTCACTCATACTTGCGTTGTAAAATCTTCATGCGATTAACTACACAACTTAGTAGGCGCTGGAGGTAAGTGGGAGTAGCATCAAAACCGGGTCTAGGTTATACTTGGAATTATTGTAGAAAAAGTAGCTATAGATGTTAGTAAATAGATATTAATTAATCGGTCGTGAAGCACACGCCGCTTTGTCCATTTTTCCAACCTTCCAATTATGGAGGCAGGAAAGATTGGGTAAAGCGGCTTTTTACATTTTCCCACTAACTTATCTTAGGAGGTTATCATGCCATGAGTACAATAATCCAAAACTTTGATGAAGCATATGAAGAATGGATGAGAACTCTGCTCACAAAAGAAACCAACCCCCGCGTTCGATCACGGATTGAACATGGACTTGAACATGGTACATTGGAATTTTTGCGCTCCGTCTGGTTCCCCGTCATGAAAAATTTCAACCATTTGCATCCCGAGTGGGAAGTTCGAGATTTTCACAACGGTTATCGTTATCTGGATCTTGCCTACTTACCAGGGAACGGTGTGAAAGGCGGTATTGAGATTCAGGGTTATGGGCCTCATGCTCGTGATCTTGATGCGAGACGTTTCAAAGATCTATGCTGGCGACAATGTCTCCTAACATTGGAAGACTGGCTTTTCCTGCCGATTGCCTACCTCTCCATTAAAGATGAACCAAAACAGTGTCAGCAACTGGTGCTAGCATTTATGGGAAAATTTATGGCTTCAGATGCGCCCGCAGCCCTCAACTGGTTGGATGCTGAGGCCGTGCGGTATGCGAGACGTATAATCCGGCCGTTTACACCTTTGGAATTGGCAACACATCTGCGAATCTCTGACGCACATACGAGAAGAGTCCTCCGCAGCCTGTTGGATCAAGAAATTATATATGTTGCGAGCGGCATTCAGCGGTATCGCACTTATGCTCTACGAATGTAAAACGGAGTAAGTGCATATGTCTCGGACGTGGCTCGACTACGCAGTCGAATGTCCCAGGTGCAGTGATCGCTAGTGTTATCATATACATAGTGAAAGTGGGTCCGTGGTGCGGGAGTTAGGCGTAATTGGCAAACGTGGGTCCGTGGTGTAACCACTGTGTTTGATCCCGTAAAGCAAGCATGTGGACGGGCATTGCACTGTTTATGTTAATGATTACTTGCTCGTGGCTGATTTATGAGTGAATGAGGCTACGCTATGTCACGTTGAAAGTATTTCCTTATGTGTGCACTCATCTCCGCAATTCTAACGATCACCAGAGACGCTATTCGGCGTATATCACACCTTTTTAATCTCTAACGATCTCAGGGAAGCTTATTTCGATAATTTAGTGCGAAAACAGACCTAATTCATGGGTTTTTGCTGAAATAAGCTCCCTGGTGAGCGTTAGAATTTCAGAGAGCTCAGGATCGTGCAAATAAGCTCATCTGTGATCGTTAGAATTTTCAGGAGGAGTTTTACATTTCATTGGCTTTACTCTAGCAGGTTTGTGGAGACTTCTAATGGAGACTTCTAATGAAGATTTCTACTTTCTTCGTATTGCGTTTATGTTTTGTTTCTGAGTTTCCATCTGTATGGTAGTGATGTCCTCAGATGTTTGCAATGTGCAAATCAGATCGGCTCCCTGGTTGGCACAGATAAGAGGGTTGGGTTGTCTCGAATGGAAAACAAAAAAAAGACCACCTTACACACGAAGAGGTCTTCCATTCTAAGTTGTATTATTTAATCTGTTTTGCTAAGTCGCTTCTCAACCGTTTGTTGTTGCTGCGGCATACACCCTCCAGGGGATTCACTGATTATAAGTACCCTTTCATGTATAACCCGTCTCTCCGCCTGCTACAAGGCTTGTCCAGCCTAAGTTAACACACCTACATAGAAACCAATCGAGATAAACAGAACACACCAAACAAATGCACCGATTCCAGAAATAACAGCATATTTCCCCATCCTCATGCGGCTCATGCCAGAAAAACAGCACATTAGATTACGCACGCCTGGGATGAAGTAACCCAGAATAACGGACCATGAGCCATATTTGAGAAACCACGTTTCTACCCTGCTAAATCGCTTGGCATTTACCCCAATCCATTTACCATACTTGTCAAACAGGGGCCTGCCGGCTTTTCGGCCAATCGTATAACTCAGTATGCCTCCCGTAAAGGCCCCGCCAAAACAGACAGCGATGGATACGGAATAATCCAGAACGGAGATCGAGGCGAGATAACCGACAAAGGTCATCAACACCTCATCCGGAATCGGTAGCCCAATAACACCAAGAGCGAGTAAACCATATATTGCGAAATACCCATATTGACTAATAATTTCTTTAGCAAATTCCATAACTTAACTCGCTCCTTATTTCGGTTCCACAATATCCTTCTCATGAGAGGGCAGTATTTGCTTCAATGAAGGGAAACGGATTTGACTAACCATGAGACCGGATAATACCACAATAACAAGATATGCTACAGCATGATTAAAATAAGGACTCCATAGAGCGAAGAAGGACATCAGTCCACCTGCAAATGTAATCGGCATTCCGACAAAACCACTAACTGGTGTTTTCTGGCAGTTATATCTTGCAAGACGAAGCGCTCCGCACACCGGGAACAGTGCTGTCAATACCATGCCCAGCATACCAACTTCAGTCATCGAATTAAGGTACAGAATTAGCACAGGTGCTGTCCCGAAGGAAACGACATCAGCGAGTGAATCAAGCGCTTTACCAAATTCCCCTTCACAATTAAGCTTGCGTGCCGCATATCCATCAAATAAATCAAAGAACATCGCTACCCATATCATTGTCACAGCCAAGGCAAATTCCCCATGAATCGCCATAATGACCGCGAGCATCCCCGAACTTAAATTCCCCAAGGTTAAAATGGATGGTAAAGACTTCATAAAATTTAACTTCCTTTCATACTAGGCTTTAGGAAATGTAATATAAAAACGTACGCCATCCGGTGTATTCTCCACTCCATAACCACATCCGTGCAGATCGAGAATCTGTTTTGAAATGGCCAGGCCTAGCCCGGTCCCTCCCATTTTGCGATTGCGCGAGCGCTCTACACGGTAGAACCTCTCCCATATATATTGCCGTTCCTCTTCCGCAATGTGTTCACCTTTATTCTCAATCGTGACGTGAACACAACCTTCATGCCTGTTAATCTCAATCATTATATCGGTTTGCGGAACCGCGTGACGTATAGCATTCATCATAATATTGTAAAACACTTGCTCTAGCTTGCTTCGATCCCCTTCGACCGTCTGCTCCGTCGTGGATATAAGCACCACTTCAAGCCCTTTATCTTTCAGCTGAGGCCCGAGGCGCCCAGCAATATCTTCAATCATGTCAGCCAAAGCAATCGCTCCGGTATTCAGTTGAATCGCAGCAGATTCCAGTCGGACCAGATCCAGCATTTCTTCAACCATCGTTTCCATCTTAATGGCTTCATCTACAATGACTTCAATGTAGCGCTCCCGCTTGTTTTCACTCACACCGTCTTTCAGCCCTTCAGAATATCCTTTGATAATACTGATCGGTGTTTTGAGTTCATGAGAAGCATCGGCAAAAAACTTACGCTGACGCTGTTCAATCTGCTGTTTCAATTCCATGTCGGTACGCATCTGTTCATTCGCCTGTTTAAGCTCTTCCAGCGTCTGACCCAGTGTGCCTGATAGAGCATTCAGACTATCAGAAAGGCTACCAATCTCGTCCTTGCGCCGGATCGATGATCTGACCGTGAAATCCAGCGTGGACATCTTTTTCGCCACATGATTCAAAGCGAGCAGCGGCTTCGTTATGATTTTGGACAATAACAGGGCGAGCAACAGAATCAGCACAAACGCGCCCATACCGAAGTACGCATAGAATAAACGAGTAGCCTCATTCGCTTCCCGAACCTCCTGCAGGGAGGTGAGCGAGAAAATCAACTGTTGTTCCGCGCCGACACGTTGCACAGGAGCAATGGTAACGACGTTACGCACTCCGCTCCAGCTTTCCTTCCATTCTTCATTAATCATTTTGCCATTAGACAGCTTTTGCTGATCTTCTGACGACAACGGGAACCGACTGTCCAGAGCCTGCACGAGCAGGCCTTGTCTCTGACTCCAGGTAGCAAGATCCGGTAACACAACCTCCGTCAGAACTCCCGTCCATTCCTGCACAGGTAGCAACGATTCTTGAAAAGTTTCTGTGCCCCATGCAGCAGAAGCTGCATCTTGAATTTTGAAGGGATATACCGTAGGCTCAGTTTTACCCTGATCGCTGGAAGATCCCTTTACGGTCAGTTTTTGTCCAAATTTGAGATGTGACCTGATCCAGCCTGCGTTTTCACCATTAATGAACAACGACAGAGATACCTTCACACGTTTGCCGTCTTCCTGAAGAAGCGTGATATGAAAGGGATCATCCACCAGCTTGCCTGTGTTCGTTAAAATAATGAGATGAGACTGATTTTGCCGCATGAATCTGCCCATTTCCTTCGCGAGTTGCATATCACTCCAGTGACTGGCAGAGAATTGCTGTTCAAACTTGGACAGCTTCTTTTTCATACTGCTAATCTTCTGATGCTGGTAAAAATCGGGGAACCAGATCAGTTGGGCAAGCACCGTTGTCCCATACAGCAGGACCACAAATCCGGCCATGACCAGAAACAGCTTCATCGTTACACCATTTCTTCTCATTCTTCTGCCTCAAAACGGTACCCCGTACCAATCACAGTACGAATGCACTTTGCTTCATCGCCCAGTTTACTGCGAAGCTTTTTGATATGCGTATCTACCACACGAGAATCCCCTTCAAAATCAAATCCCCACACCCGATTTAATATGGCTTCACGGGATAAGACAATGCCAGCATTCCGAGCCAGATAGAGTAGCAGATCATATTCCTTCGGTGCAAGCTCAACTTCAATCCCATTTCTCTCCAAACGTCTACCCCATGGATCGAGAATAACATCGCCAAAACGAATGACCCCCTGCTCCCGCCCCATCGCACCTTCCACTCGTTTCATCAGCGTCTCAGCCCGTGCAACCAGAACCCGGGGACTGAACGGCTTGGTAACATAATCGTCTACACCTAACTGGAATCCATGGATTTTGTCATCGTCTTCCGACCTTGCGGTTAGCATGATAATAGGTACGGCAGAAGTAGAGCGAATATGACCACATAATGTCCATCCGTCCATTTCAGGCATCAGTACATCCAGAATGACCAGGTCTACCTGATGCAAAGCCAGCTGTTCCAGCGCTTGGACTCCATCTTCCGCTTCAATAACATTCCATTGTTCTTTTATAAAATAATCGGCCACAATCTCACGAATGCGGCTTTCGTCTTCTACCAGAAGCACGGTTCTGATCATGACCGACTCTCCTTCTTTATTTCTATAGATAACATACCTGCTCAATGTGTCGTTCATGTGTCCTGATTCATCCAGATCAATCCAGTTATACCGAGTAATCGACTCCACCATATATACGATTAATATATACCAAAAGTTACTATTTTTTATCAAAAATACGCAAAAAAGAAGCAGCCAACTAGTATTACACTGTTCGTTGACCGCTCCTGAGATGAAATTTGGGATATGCTTTATTCAAATTATGCGCTCTGATGCGGCCCGTCCTGTTCTGGACAAGTGCATTCCAAACGCTGATTAACGTTGGTGCTCCAAACGATGTGCTACATGCAGTGTAGGTCCAACGAAGCGGTTCAACGGGAACCCGCCAGCAATCGCTTTGGTTACAAAAGCTTTCCCCTCACGTACAGCCTCTTTCACGGAAAGTCCGCGAGCGAGCCCGGCAGTAACGGCTGCAGATGTTGTGCAACCTGCACCATGGGTATAACCGGAACCGACAACATCAGCTTCGAACCAATCATAATTGGTTCCGTCATAGAGCAAGTCCATGGCTTTACCCGGGTTAATTACACCGCGATCTTTAATCAGAACATGTTTGGCACCATGCGCGTGAATGGTCGCTGCCGCAGCTTCCATCTGCTCTTTGGAACGAATCGGACCGCTCTTCGCCAGTTGGGAAGCTTCGAAGAGATTAGGTGTTACAAGATCCGCACCCGGGAGCAAAAATTCGATCATCGCTTCGGTGTTTTCTGGCTGCAGCACCTCATCCGTACCTTTGCACACCATAACTGGGTCAATAACGATTTGCGGCAGACCGCTACGGCGAATATGTTTGGCAACAAGCTCAATGATATCCACTGAACCGAGCATGCCCGTTTTCATCGCGTCAAAACCAATCCCATCCAGGACGGTGCGAAGCTGAGCCTCGACTACATTTAATTCTACAGGAAAGACCTGGTGATCCCATGTCTCAGGTTCCATGGAAACAACCGTTGTTAATACGGTCATGCCGTATACACCCAGCTCCTGGAATGTTTTCAAATCGGCTTGAATGCCTGCGCCACCGCTCGTATCCGAGCCAGCGATAGTTAACGTTTTTGGAATCGTCATGGTCGTTCTATTCTCCTTCGTGTTTCAGTTGACACTATCCTATCCCTTGTACGAGCGGATGTCAATGGCATGTGAGGCTGTATACAGCCATGCTTTTTCAACACAAAAGAGATCATATCTTAATTCAGATCTTTGGTTTCCAACCTTGTCATGGAACGTGTAGCGATCCATAAGCCAATTGCACCCAAGGTCAACGGAATTACGATGATGTTATTGACCGACATTGTAGGTCCACTGGAACCGCTGACCCCCCCGCATACGATGAGAACAAGGAAAATCGAAGCAACCATTGTAGCCGTTACCGAGTGCTTGCGCATACCGAAGAATAGAGGAATCAGAGCCATGGCGGCAGCAGAGAGCGAACTTATCGTATATTTCAGTACGATCTGCCCCAAAGCAACAGATTCTACAGGCTCGGTAATAAAACCATAGTACTGATTGGCCGCCAGCAGGAGCACACCCATTAGAATGTCCGTAAACATGATCATCGTAAACGTAAAAATAAAAACTAACATTAACTTCGCAGCGATAATTTTATGCCGCTTGATCGGATAGGTAAACATCACATTCATCGTTTTGTCCCTATACTCGCTAATGATCAATTTGGATATCAAGGAACCAGCAAATATAATAAACACTGCTCTGGAAAATGTATCAATTAGCATAAAGGCACCCTGGTAATCGGCAAAGGCATAATCTTCAGCCGCGAAATCTGTAACACCAATCATAATCATAAATAGAAGAATGCTGACAATGGCGATGCCTGCACCCACAAAATTCCGGGCAAAGCGATGCTTGCGCCATTCCAGACGAATGAGTTTAAGCAACGTCATCAGCCCCTTTCATCAGACCCATGAAGTGCTCTTCCAAGGAATGCGAACGTTTAGAGATCGACTCCACCGCAACCCCGTGCTGAACCAATTTGCTGTTAAGATCGGAAGCCGTTATATCTGAGTCATAGACACGTAACGTCTGCTCATCGAACAACTTATAATTGCTCAGATGCAACAAATGTTCTACGACGTATGCAGCTTTCTTAGGATCTGCAGCCTGTACTTCAATATAATCGGTGTGACTGCCACGGATACTCTCCATGGATACTTCTTCGACAAGCCTTCCCTCGCGAATGATGCCAACCGTGTCCGCAACCTGCTCCACTTCGCCCAGAATGTGACTGGAGATCAGCATCGTAATGCGATATTCTGTGCTCAATCGTTTGAAGAGATCACGCATCTCTTTGATCCCCACCGGGTCAAGTCCATTGATCGGTTCATCCAGAATTAACAACTCGGGTGTTGTAATCAGAGCACGAGCCAGACCAAGACGTTGCTTCATACCGAGAGAAAAGTCCTTCACAGGTTTCCTGCCCGCATCCTTCAAACCGACCATTTCCATATGTTTTCCAATCATCTGTTTGCTCGTGAATCCCATATACTCACAGTGCAGATCAAGATTTTCCCATGCAGACAGTTTGTCATAGAAAAAGGGATACTCGATAATACTGCCCATTCGTTTCAATAACTCATAAGAGTCCGGGTTTAACTTTTCGCCGAAGAGTTCGATCTCACCCGCAGTAGGTTTAACAAGGTTGGTTAACATTTTCATTAATGTTGTTTTCCCTGCTCCGTTCGGCCCTAAAAACCCATAGATTTCGCCTTGCTTAATATTCATGTTAACACCGGATACGACCTCTGTTCCTTCGTACACCTTGGTAAGATTTATGGTCCGTGCAATATAACTCATCTGGTCATTCTCCTTTACGTCCCCCTCCTGGGGTGCTTATAACTGTATTGTAAAGAAAAAAGTCTGCTTTTTTATTAATCAAATCTTACAAAAACCTTAAGTTGGAACCTGTGCTATATCAGTTGAACTAAAGAATTTACACAGACCACTCCGATGACATGTAAAACAATAGTTCAACTCATATAGTTCGACCGTTCACGTCCTGCATTTCTTCCAAAGTAAAAGAAAACACCGTCCGCTGATGTGGCACGCTATGAACATCAATACGTCCACCCATCCGTTCAACGAGCCGCTTCGTGATGGTTAGGCCGAGACCGCTGCCCTGATACATCCGATTACGGGAATCTTCCAGCGTGTACATTCGTTCAAAGACACGACTGTGTTCCTGTTCCGGGATACCTTTTCCTCGGTCCCATACCTGCACAGTAACGGGCTCTCCTTCTCTGTTCAGTATAGATATTCCGAGTTCCTTGCCATCGGCGCCATATTTCATCGCATTGGTGATCAGGTTGTCCAGCACGCGATCCAGTGCCTCTTCGTTGGCGCGAACGAACACATCCTGCTCTGGAATGCTCAGTTCCACTTGTAACCCGAGCTTTGTAAGCAATTCGTAAAACGATAACATTTTTACCCGGCACAACTCACTGATATTCACCCGGCTAAGCTCCAGCTGACGGTCTCCCGATTCAAGCTTGGCGAGATCAAAAAAAGAATGCATCAGGCGCAGCACTTCCTGTGCTTTATCCTGTATTTTCTCCGTCATTACCCTCCGCTCCGTATCGGTCAGAGATGAACTGTGCAGCAACGTTTCACTGTACCCGAGTACAACCGTAAGCGGGGTCTTCAAATCATGCGAAATGTTGGAGAGCATATGACGCATCTCCTTCTCCTGGTTGGCATAGTCAGCCTTAGCCAGATGGGCGTGTTCAAGCAACCGGTTCATGTCGTTTAACAGCCGGCTTACCTGTGCATCACTATCAAATACAAGCAGACGTTCAAACGTGCCCTGTTCGAGAATACCCGACACTTTGTTGTGAATATACGTTAGATGCTTACTTCGTTTATGAAGGCGTAGTCCAAGCACAATAACAGCACACGCAAGCAGGATCGTTGATACCGCAAGCAACCAGAGCATCATCATCATACCGGCTCCGCCTCCAGCTTATATCCAATGCCCCATAACGTTTTAATGTAGCGTGGAGCAGAAGGATCAACTTCCAGCTTTTCTCGCAAGCGGCGCATATGTACGTTGATAATATTTTCATCGCCATAATAGTGATCATTCCAGACGGACGCGTATATCTGAGCCTTGGTGAACACTTTACCGGGATGGGTGACCAATAATTTTAAAATGCCAAACTCCTTGGACGTTAATTTGATTGGCTCTCCCTCGCGCTCTACCTCATACGTTTCCATGTCCACTACAAGTCCGCCGAGAATTATCCTGTGGTCGTGGGCTTCTTCTTCCGCAGGCTGAGCAGTGTAATTGGCACGGCGGATGGCCGCTTTGATGCGAGCTGTCAGCTCAATCAGCGAGAACGGTTTGCTCAAGTAATCGTCAGCCCCGAAGCCAAGACCCAGTGCTTTGTCTACGTCCCCATCTTTGGCAGATAGAATGAGTACGGGCACCAGACTTCTCGCGCGAATCGTTTGCAGGACTTCCATCCCGCTGCGATGCGGAAGCATCAAATCAAGAATAATCAGGTCAAAACCAGGCTTCGCCTCGTTGAACAGCCGTTCTGCCTCCAGACCGTCATAGGCATATGTAAGGTCAAAGCCCTCTTTTTCCAAATAGGGACCAACCATCTCACTAATCGAACGATCATCTTCCACAAGCAACAAGCGATGACTTGACATAAACTCCCCTCCGGCATAAAACATTTTCTATGAAGCTATTCTATAAGACCGTTTTCTTTATTACCTCACAGTTTGATGAAATTGGCAATGACAGATCAAAAAAACCTGACCAAGCAGGCACTTCGGGTTGAAGTGTGCTCCATCAGGTTTATTAATGACGTTATTTATGATTTCGTTCGTTCACTAAACGATACGATGTGGATCAACAGTTATCTTGCAGCTATGCTTGTTCACCACGAATCCAGCACAATCCGATTGTACCGGCCCCGGCATGAATGCTGACCACTGGGATAAACGGCATAATCTCGGTTTTCAAGCGTGGAAGCAGTTCAGTGATTTGTCGTTTAATCGTGTGTGCTTCCTCCTGGTTGTTTGCATGCATAATACACACATGTTTAACCTTCTCCATGTCCTTTTTCAGCATCTCGAGCATGCGCTCCTTGGTCCGCTTAAACGTGCGAATCTTCTCGTTCACGACCACTTTGCCCTCTTCGAATCGAAGCAACAAGTGTATTTTGAGCAGTTGGCTGATGATCAGTTGAGTCCCGGTCACACGACCGCTGCGATGAAGATTTTGAAGACTCGCAGGAATCAGATAAAAAGACATGTTATCAATCATCTGTTCGATGTGGTGTTTAATCTCGGAAGCGGAACACCCCTGCTTCTGCCATTCCAGACCTTGCATAATCATCTCGCGAAGAGGATAAGCGCCTGCCCTTGAATCAATTGCGGTAACCGTCACGCCTGCCATCTCCGCTGCCTGCATCGAGGTGTGGAGCGTTCCGCTAAGTGCCGTGGAGCAATGAATCGTTATAATCTCATCATACTGATCCTTAATGGATTCATACAGTTCGATAAACTCACCAATCGGCGGCTGTGAACTGCTCGCGCGTGAAGAAACTGCCAATTTCTCATAAAATGTATCGGACGAGATTTCTTCGGTTTCCCGGTAACACTCCTCGCCAAATACAATGCGCAGCGGCACGATATAGATATGATTTTGCTCCGCAAAAGCGGAATCCAGTGTACTGGTGCTGTCGGTGACCCATGCAATTTTCTTCATGACATCCTTCTCTCTTGCCGGATTGTTCGTGCTGGTAATCATCTACCCATCGTCAGGCACATGCCCGGCCGTTATTTTAAATTTGAATAAAAACAATTGTAAACGCTTGCGGTTTTACCTCTTAATTATAAAGGATTTGACCCTCGCCTGTCTTGTGGCGCATTCATGAACAATCCCTCAAGTTCCAATATTCTCTAAAAAAATGTCTTGCCTGTGAAGGGATAAATTGGTATGCTGTTGTCCTTCTCTCTTTTTCGCCTTGACTGAAGTGAACGGGTCCGCCGTTCAATCCACTTATCGGAGGTGTCATATGCTTTATTTCACGTTGGCTTCCAAAGCCTACGCCCGAAACCTGCAATACCGCGGGGCACACATGGTACATAACCTGGCAAGCGCCATGTTTGGTTACATGTATGCTTGTCTCTGGATCGGCATCGGGGCCGACCACCAGCTCGGAGAATACGGGGTGCAGGGGATGATCAGTTACATTGCATTCACGCAATCATCACTCTGGATTTCAGGTTTCCTGACGAACGGACTCGGTATTCCGCTCAGTGTCAGGACAGGGCAGATTGCACTGGATCTCATGCGTCCGGTACATCTGTTCACTCACCTGATGGCACGGGAATGGGGGCAGATCGCCTACCAATTCGTGTACAAAAGCCTTCCCATCTACCTTCTCTACTCCATCGTTTTTTCCCTGAAATGGCCTTCAGAGGCCTGGACTCTGGGCTATGCCGCACTTGCACTTGCTGGCGCAGCATACTTATCCATCTGCATGAACTATATTATCGGTGTCACATCCATGTGGACTACGGAATCGTCCTGGCTACACTGGGCCAATCATGCCTTGATGAACCTGATGGCTGGTTTCTTCATCCCGCTGGAATGGTTGCCGAACTGGCTGGAACAACTGGCCTGGCTGTCGCCCTATCCCTTTTTACTCTATGTACCTACCCGAATTTACCTTGGTTTTGAAGACGGCTCCTTCCTATGGGGAACCTTGCTTTGGTGTGTTTTCATGACCCTGCTCTGCCTTGCCGTCACCAAAGTGTTACGTCGTAAAGTGGAGGTGCAAGGGGGATGAAACCTATCTCGTGGTTCCACTTATATAAAATACTCATTCGAACCAGCATCCGCAGCCGCATGCAGTACAAGTTCAACTTCGTGCTGGGAGCTATCCTGGCCGCTCTGATTCAAATCTCCGAATTTCTGATGGTCGCGTTAGTACTGCACAAATTCGGTGCGATCAAGGGCTGGTCGCTACATGAGATCGGTTATCTTTTTGCGATTATGACATTATCCAAAACGCTATATCGCACATTCGGAAATGAAGTGCATCATTTGGAAAAATATTTGGTGGGCGGTGAGCTGGATCAACTGCTGACACGACCTATGCCTGTCCTGCTCGCGCTGATGCCGCAGAACTTCCGCATCATGATCGGTGAAGTACTGCAAGGTGGATTCATTCTATGCTGGTCGCTTGCGGGCATGATGCACAGTGGGCAGATCGGCTGGACGGTTGTTCCGCTCTCCCTGTTTGTCATTGTGACTGGAGCTATCATTCTTTTTTCCATCGGACTCGCTACAGCCACACTTGGTTTCTGGACGACACGTATTGAAGAGTTACAAGTCATCACAGAGGATGCGGCCCGTACCGCGGCTCAATATCCGCTCACCCTCTATCCCAAATGGATGTCCGGTCTTCTGCTGACCGTCATTCCTGTAGGATTTGTAAACTACATTCCATCCCTCTACTTGCTTCGCGGCGAAGGCGGCGCTTGGGCGTTGGCAGTCATTGCTGCGGTAGCGGTGATATGTTTAGTTGCCAGCTTACGTTTCTGGGCGTTCGGCATGACCAAATATCAAAGTACGGGTAGTTAGAGAAGTTATATACGTTGAACGATATATTTACACATTAACGGAGAGGACAGAAAAAACCTGGAAAAGCGAAGCGCTCGCCTTTATCACCGGATTTTAACCTTTATTAAAAGAATTCAAAAAATCTGGGGATAACAGCGATTGGAAGGTTATTCTGTCATCGGAGTGTCTGTGTAAAATCATTTTTTCAATTTATATGAATTAACGGAGGAGGCGTAATACACATGAATATGATTACAGCACGCAACCTGCAAAAACAATTCAAAACTCCTGTCGTGCGGGAAGGCCGCTTCTCAGGCGTACGCACCTTGTTTTCACGCCAGTATGTAACCAAAGAAGCGGTACGTGATATCAGTTTTGATGTCAGGCAAGGAGAGTTTGTTGGTTATATCGGTCCCAACGGGGCTGGCAAATCCACTACGATCAAAATGCTGACAGGCATTCTTCACCCGACTGCGGGTGAGGTGATGCTTGGCGGGATGAATCCACATGAGGAAAGGCGCAAGACAGTGCGCAAGCTCGGCGTTGTGTTTGGACAGCGAAGTCAGCTCTGGTGGGACTTACCCGTGAAAGATTCCTATGACATTTTGGCAGAGATGTACGGCGTGAGTTCGGAGGTCAAAAAGAAACGGTTGTCCCAGTTTGCTGAACTGCTGGACCTCGAATCATTCTGGGCCACTCCGGTTCGCAAGCTCTCTCTTGGACAGCGCATGCGGGCCGATCTGGCGGCATCCATGCTGCATGATCCAGAGCTGCTCTTTCTCGATGAACCCACCATCGGACTGGACGTGAATGCGAAGCGAAATATTCGCCAGTTCCTGCGCACATTAAATGAAGAGTTTGGCAAAACCATTCTGCTCACTACCCACGACATGGATGATATCGAACAGCTATGCAATCGTGTCATGGTTATTAACCACGGACAACTGACCTATGACGGAACCATCGCCTCCCTTCGAGATACGATCGGTTTGCCTACATTGATCCGTGTCGCCTTCCGCGGAAGGGTTCAACTGCCAGATGCATTACCTTCCGCCATTCAGGTTACAAGTATGGACAATCAGGTGCTGACGGCACTGGTGAATCGGAAGGAATGGCGTACGATGGATATTTTGAAAGAGCTGGAGCAGTGGGGAGAGATTGACGATATTGAGATGAAGGAACCCGACTTCGAGGATGTTATACACAAAGTATATTAATTAATCTAAGGGTTGGCCTATCTTATAGTGAAACGGGTTATAGGGCTGTTCAAACGCCGTTACAGGAGAGAGGGACATGACGTACTGTAGTAACGGAGGTGAGGGTCATGCTTGTGACCAGACATGTTCTTGCTGCACCCAGTCCCTATGCTACGCCTTATTACATCGTGCGTGGAACGAATCCCGGACCCGTCATGATGATTACATCCGGAGTTCATGGCAATGAAACCGCGAGCATGGCTGCTGCACAGAAGCTTGCAGATGATTGTGCTTCGGGGCGGCGTGTGATTCATCGCGGAACCTTGATTATTGTGCCGAGAGTCCACCAGCAGGCTTATGCGAAAAAAATCAGAGGCAAACCTGACCTGAACCGCACCTTTCCTCGCCGCAAGTCAGGAAAATCGAAGCATCCACTGGCAGCCGCCGTGTTCAAGCTTGCACGCGAGCATCAGCCTGACTGGTGGCTCGATCTGCATGAGGCAAATGGTCTGTCTCAGCTCAGTCCACGCGTGCTTGGACAAACGCTGATCACCAATCCCGGTAGCTCCAGCGTGCCGATCTGCCGCAGGGTGATTGAGCGCATGAACCGCTCTATACTGGTGGGCAAGCATCATTTTAATCTGAAGCGGCATGAGTTGCCCGGCTCCGCTCGGACAGCGGCTTCAAGGTTGCTACATGCGAAGTCTATCACCGTGGAAACGTGCTGGAGCCTGAAACGCGCTGTACGGATCAAGTACCAGACGGAAATTGTTCATCATTTTCTACGAGAAGCAGGCATGACTTGAGCGAAAAAAAAACAAAACCACCTCCATTGCAGAGAAGCCGATGAATGACATCGACGGGCGCAATGGAGGTGGTGATTTTTTTGGTATGGATTCAAGTATAGTCTATGTAGTCAGAAGGTAATGCAACAGAAAAGAAATTTGAAATATCCTCAATCTAACCATCGTTTTAATCAGACCATTCTTTAAACGCTTTGAATAACTCCATCCTTACGGCTCCTTATCAGTAAACTGAACTTGTGAAATCGATTTTGAAGCAGCGATTCTATTCTTTATTGCTCCATGCTTTTTACATCAGATACAACTTGGAAGCCTTTAGCTTTTCCGCTCAGGTATCCCTGTTCGTAAAAATCAATTCCATTGGAGGTTATTGTAATTGCCACCATTTCAACATCATTTTCTACCGAATCAACTACAATATATTTTCTATCTGATAAATAGGTTATCGCCCTATGTTTTTCTATATGTTCTGTTTGGTAGAATGCGCTTTTAGGAACAACGGCAGACTCACTTGCTGAAAACCATATGGAATAAAGTTCTGCCAGAATATCGTACCTCTCTTGTATCCTCTCTTTTATGGCTATTTCCAACTCATCAAGCATCCTGAATACCTCCTTTAATATATAGGAATAAGCAAAGCACGACTTCAACCGGGGGTATTTTTTCTGCATCACGGATTCCAGTATATCCTTGCCTACAGGCTCCAGAAACGTGAGCGGATACAGATCTTTTTTCGTAAAAAACTTATAGATCGCATCCAGATACTCGTCCACACGATCGGCTGATCCAACGCCGTATCCTCTTGCCAACCGAAATAAAGCTCTGTTTCTCCGATTCGAATAGGTACATGACGCTAACCAACCTCGAATGGAAAATTCAAACGTTGTATTCGTTATATTCGTTTCTCTCCCCCCGTTTCCTGCTCGTTACATACGACTGGTCTACTCTTAAAAAATAGAAAAAGAGCCGTGATCACGGCTCTATGGCTCTTTTTTCTCCACTCTAAAGGACTGGATATAACTATCGATTTCGTCCTCAGGTACAAGCAACAATCCGGCCAGCTGTTTTTGCATCTGCTCCAGATGTTCAATGTGCTGTTGAATATCGGTGATCCGTTCACGTACAAGTGTTTTCAACGTCTCTTTTTCCATATCGTCATTGCTTAGCAGCTCCAGCGTTTCCTTTATTGCTTTCAGCGAATAACCGAGCGTCTGTGCACCCTTAATGAAGTTGACTTTCACCAGATAATCCTCGGTATATACGCGATATCCGTTGGAGGATCGATGCGGAGCAGGCAATATGCCGCTATCCTCATAATAACGAAGCGTGGCCATACTCACTCCCGTCTTTTTGGCCAATTGGCCTCTTGTCATGGTCTGCACAACGCTCTCCCCCTTTCCAACTGACTCATTGCGCTTGTTTGTTACGTATCTGCGTATATTCGTGATCATAAGATACTTCGGGAAATTTGGCTGAACTTCCTTGCAGTAGAGGTTGTGCCTCACCTTTCAGGTAACGGTCAAAAAAGGCAAGTGCATAACTTCTCGTAATATCGATATTATGCTCCGCAGACATATTCTTGGCAAACAAACGCGGTGAAATTAACGCAATATCCGTGAAGCTCTGATGGAAAAATCCATCCACGGTCAGATAATAGGTATCATTCAGACTGTTCTTCATTACATGTTTCAGGTCTGGCTCAAACTCGGGATAGAATAATTTTTCATGCTCGGTAGGATTGGGTCCCAGACTTTTAGCTGTCTTGCCAGACATGATGTACATAAACGGCTGTTTCAGCGACGACTTGGAAACACTGCCCCAGAAACCACCTTCCAGGCTGAGTCCGGCTTGCAAACGTTCATCCTGTGCGAGTGCTTCAGCTGTTGTGGCCCCACCATAGGAATGTCCCATAATGCCCGTGTGGCTCAGGTCAAGTCTGCCCTCCAGCACCTGATTCGGATCGCTCACATTCCATTGTTCAAGCGTATCGAGTACAAAACGTGCATCGGCCGCACGAATGCCCACTCCCTGTACATTATATTGATACAACTCTTCTGATGTTGCAAATTCTGGCCCGGCATCATAAGAAACCTTGTGACCATCCGGGAAAGTTACTCGAGCCGACGTATACGGATGATCCATCCCTACGACGATATAACCATGGCTAACCAGCTCCTCCACGGCGGTCATACTCTGAAAACGAGCCGAACGGACACCCGGAGAGAATACTACAACAGGATACGAGCTACTTGCATTAGACATCGCTGCACCTTTTACCACATGGGTGGGTATCGTATCCAGATAACTGAATACTTGAGATGGGATGCCAAACACCAGACTGATCGCTTCCCCCAATTCAGCAGGATATGACTCCGGTTTAATGCCTTTTGCAACTTCCGGGTCTACTGGATACCACACATTAATCATTAGTTCCCGCTTGTCCCCGGATTCAGGCGAAAGAGTCTCCTCACGAGATTCATCTACGATATGTTGTGAAAATGTACCGATGGCAAATCGCCCCGTTGGCTCAGGCATTGTAAATGCCGGGAAATACCTCGTAAACATTCCTGATCCAATTCCCGAGAAAGCGGCAAGAAGAAGGATGAAGAGACCGCGCATCCAGGCACGTCCTTTTGACTTCTTCTTATGTATTTCTGGTGCTACGCTTCCAACACTGCGAGTCCATTTCATCACTTGAATCATTAACAGGATAAATAGAATGAGCGCGACAATATAAGACGGCAGTAACATCACCCGTACTGAGTCCATGATCGCATGTAGCAGAAAAGCAATCACCAAGGCACTGAGCATGCCTATCGCAAGCTTTCGCCTTTTCGCATAAAACGGTAAACCCAGCGCCCCTGCTATCGTTACTAGTACGAAAATCCATTCGAATATCTTCATGATTTTTCCTCCAAACGTTGTTGATACAACAACAATAAACCTTGAAGTATACTTCAAGGTCAAGGATTGAAATGAAAAATCATTAAATTATTCGACAGTCACCTTCGTACGCGGCATGGTATGCATTGCACCCGAAGTTACATGTGCCTGGACAACATATACCCCCGGCTCCTGAAATGTATACTTCACTTCATATATGCCATCACCTACAGAACTAGCCTTCACTGCCCCACGTGCCTCAAGCTCATCGGCATTCATCATTCCTTCTTCAATGGAAGGTGCCGCAGGTTCGTTCTGTTCGTCCCAGATTTGGAATTGTACCTGATCAGCATCATCTACAGGCTTCTCTCCCTGGGTTAGTTTGATCTGTAAAGCGACTTCTTCGTTCACCTTCGCCTGATCTGGCATCATCAGTTTCACTCGAATCATCTCCGGCATCTCGCCAGAGGCCGACTGCTCCGTATAAGAGCAGCCGGACATGATCAGCACCAGTATAAGCAGAGGTGTAAACCAGCGAGCTTGTCCCTTCATCACCGTTAGTCCTTTCTGCGTGTTTTACCGATTCCCCACAACATCACAATAATGATGATAAATGCGATCAGAGCCAGCAATGGAATCGTGATAAAACCAAACCAGTTCAAATAATCGGTATAACATGGAACCTTACCACACGCCACAGCGTTGCCGGTAGCCGAGAAGATCCGCTGAATTGTTACGTGATACAAAGAAATGCCGCCCCCGATAAAGCTGAGCGGAAGCACGTACTTGGCAATCCCCACATCATCCTTGAAATACGCAATTCCTAGCAAAATCGTTAACGGATACATAAAGATGCGCTGGAACCAGCATAGATCACATGGCAGAAACTGCTTGATCTCACTTAAATAAAGACTTCCCAAGGTTGCAATAACAGATACAGCCCAGGCAATAAATAATCGGGTATCTACACTCCGTGCAGGCTTCTCTGAATTGGATGTTGCACTCATACCTCTGTCCTCCTCTTCCATTGTTCGTTTTGAATGATTTTATCATTCCTTTGTATTCTCTGAGTTCACTGCATGCTTATGTAATTGATTACGCGATTAATTATACCAAATATTTGCTCTTTCCGGCGAATACAAAAAAGCTGCCACAGGGGCAGCCTTTTCGGTTTGAATGTGAGATTAATTATATCAACATAAGACCGTATGGGATCACAGTGTTGATTGTTGCATTAAGCTTGCCTTACATTGCTTTAGTCAGTGTAATAGATCCATCTTTTTGAGCCCATTTCACATTCCATTGTAACAATTCAGCAATGAAGCGCAGCGGTACTTGTGTACGTCCGTCTTTGTTAACAAACACGGTAGAACCTACGTTTTTCTTCATACCGTTGACTTCCATGACCGTGTTGTTCACCCAGAATACGAGTGTATCATCACCAGCCATAACGGTAACTTGCTGTGCTTTTTTGTCCCATTTCACCGTTGCGCCGATTCCCTCACTCAGGAAACGCAGTGGGATGTATGTTGTATTTTTCCAAAGCACAGGTGTGGTGTCCATGTTCGTTGTTTTATCGTTAATTTTCAGCATTTTGCTGTTCAGCTTCATCCAAACCGTTGTCATATCTGGCGCTGGTGTTGGTGCTGCCTCTTGGAACTTGTCATTGAACTGAGTCACAATGGCATTACCCAGCGCTTGACCTACCCCGAACATCACTTTGAAGCCTTCGCGATTCGTGGTGTAAGAAGCATCATAGTTGCCTGCCGCATATTGATCCAGCACTTTTTGCACTTGGTTTTCATGTGTTGTCAGCGCTTGTTGTGCTGCAGATTTAGGCAGGTTGCCTGCTGTTGCGGAATCCAGGAATGTAGCAAACTCCGTTGTGAAGCCGTCGATTCGTTTTTGCACAGCTGTACGTGCGGTAGCATCATTATCTTTTACAGCTTTAACATAATCACTCTGAGCGTTAACATGGTTAGTTACCCAGATTTTTTCGAATGCATTCGCTCCTTCATTTCCATAAATAGAAGCAATTGCAGCTTTGAAGTCCGCTGTATTTCCAGCTTCTGCGGTTACGAGGGCATTCGATGCCGCTGTGCGTCCATCATATTGCTCTTGCATTTGCAGAGCGGAAAGCGCAAAGTGCTCCGAAGCCAAGTGGTTAAGTGCCGATCTCAGGTCAGCTGCTTTGGTATCCGCTTTGGTGTTGTTAAACTTCTCAGGCATCTGTGTTGTAATCGCGGTGGAAAGTGCTTTACTTACGTCAAACATTTCCTTGAAGCCTTCGCGATATGCCTTGTATGCATCGGTGTAATCTCCAGCTACGTACTCGTCGAATACTTTTTGCACGAGATCTTCATGCACTTTCAATGCTTGTTTTGCTGCGTCTTTAGGCAGTTTGCCTTCTGTCGCTGTGCTCAGGAATGTGGAGAATTCATCTACGAATCCGTTGATGTTATCCTGTGCTTGCTTGATGCCAGCCTGATTCCCCATCTTAGTGGCTTTCACCAGATCGTCGGTATATTTGTTATGTGCACGGAAGATGCGTTCGAATTCTTTGGCACCAGCTTCACCGTAAAGCGAGGCAATCGCCGGTTGCATATCCAGTGCATTTTGGTCGAGCGCTTTGTATGCTGCATCTGCATCTTTGGCTCCATCATAAGCTTTCGCCATAGCCGTTACCGCCAGAGCAAAGTGCTCAGACAACAGATGATCCAGATTCGCTCTCAGGTCAGCCGCAGGGGTGTTCACGGATGCTTTCATCATGGTCATGGAAGTGGATGTCTGAGGCGCAGAAGCAGCTCCCGCGATTCCCGGCATTAACAGCGACAAGCTAAGTACAGGTGCAATAAATGTTTTCATTTTCATCTTCATTGGTGAGTCACTCCTTAAGTATGTTTTTGGTTCGTTTGTTTCTTTGTCGTTGTCTTCATAGGGTGTAACGCACGGTTCTCCATTCTGGATCACTCCGCAGGCAAAAAAAATTACAGCTTTCGATAAAGAAAGCCGCAAATGCTTGATACATCTATGTTTTTTTATCTATATAAGTTAAACTAAAGATTTTACACAGTCCACTCCGATGACAGAATAACCTTTCAATCGCTGTTATCCCCAGATTTTTTTGAATTCCCTTTTCCAAAGGGAAAATCCGCTGATAAAGGCGAGCGCTTCGCTTTTCCAGGTTTTTTCTGTCTTCTCCGTTAACGTGTAAAAGAAGTGTTCACCCTATAATATTTCAAACTGAATAAATTTCCTATATTTCTCAATAATAGCTTACATTGCGAGTAAACCTGAGATACAATAGAGGCAAACGCTCTCCATCGAATGGAAAAGGAGGTCAACTCATGACTTGGCTACCTTATGCATTGGTTATCGGTATTGCCTTATTTGGCGGGATTGCTACACTTATCATCGGGAATTCGAAAGCCAATCGCATCAGTAACCCCGAGTATGATCGCCGTACACGGCAAAATCTGAGTAAACTTACATATGTATACGTCGGCGCCATCGTACTGGGTATAGGCGGATTTGTCCTGTATTTGTACAACTGATCATCATCCACTGAATGCTAAAGTAACATCTCTTTGAATACGGCAACTCTCCGCACGCCTCGCTCCATGTGTTGCACCATCGGGGAGGTAACTCCCCTCTCCCTGATCCACGCCAGCCAGCCGCGCAGCAACCATAGATGAATTTGTTCATACAACTGTTCTCTTGTGAGCAGTCCCCCGGCCTCAGCGTACCCTTTCATCACATCTTCTATGATTGATAAGCACTCATTCGCTCTTACGGTTGCAGGAATCATCGAGGTAAGCGCGGCAGCCACATCAAAATGCGGATCACCTCTTCTCACCTCTCCAAAATCGATCAAAAGCGTCTTTTGCTTCATAAATAACATATTCCACACACCCAGATCACCATGAATCAAGCTATCATTTCTCACGATGTACTCCGTACATTGCTCTACATGCCCCTCAAGTGAACCGATAATAGCTGACGAAGATCCCCTGACTTCATCACGGACTTGTGACCATAATAGAGATAACGCAAAACGATCCTGCTGATCCATGATTTCAAGCTTGTAAGCAGCATGGTGGAAGCGAGCAAGCATATTCCCAAATTCAACAAAATGCATGGTTTCCTGATCGTACGGTACCGTTTCTTCCACGTAGTACTGCAAATTATAAATTTCATCATTCAAATGCACATAGGACAACCCATTCCGCGCAATGACCATTGCTGGAGAGATGTTTTGCAATGACAGAACGTGATGAAGTCTCTCTTCGTTTACAGCCTGCCGCTCATCTCTAAGTTTACGTAACACGAATCTACCTGCTGAAGAATCGATGCATTTTGCTTCAGAGCTCGTCCCCTGTTTCATCA
Organism: Paenibacillus cucumis (ex Kampfer et al. 2016); assembly: GCF_019748695.1. Classification (NCBI taxonomy): domain Bacteria; kingdom Bacillati; phylum Bacillota; class Bacilli; order Caryophanales; family Paenibacillaceae; genus Paenibacillus; species Paenibacillus cucumis (ex Kampfer et al. 2016). Next base: position 56,864 of record NZ_JACLIC010000055.1, read on the forward strand.
CTTCCACGCGCTGTATCCGACCAATATCATAAAACTCTTCAATAAACTCTTTCATAACGCGATGATCCATCTGCTCCCCTCCTTAATTATGAAACCCAAACAAGATGCTTCCCCTATAACCTTTACATGGCGACTACCCATCATGATGCAAAGATCGTTACACATGTTTACAAGTTGGAGATAATTCAGAATTATTCTGGATAAGTTCGGGGGGTAATATAAAGCCATAAGGAACAGCAAGACAACAAATAACCCAACTTAAAGGAGAGATATATGATGAAGAAAAACATGAAGAAATCCGTAGCTACAATGATGGTGCTGGGTATGACCTTAACCGGAGCAGCCGGTGTATACGCCGGAACACAATTGGAGAAAATCTCGGCTTACCTCAATCATGGAATCAGCTTTAATGTAGACGGTGCAGCATACTCGCCGACTGACGGGAACGGTAAAAAACTGGCTCCAATCACGTACAATAACTCGACTTATCTACCGGTTCGCGCACTGGCTGATGCACTGCATGTGCCTGTAACGTATGATGGTGCCAATAAACAAGTTATTATTGGTGAAGCGAACAGCAATCCAACTGCACTAACCAATGTAACCTATACCGTAGCGCAAAAAGAAGCGATCCAGAAAGCATTTACTCAATTCGATGGCTTTGAGACAGCATATGCTCCACAGCAAATGACTGCAGGTGATACATTCAAAAGCGTAGCCGTTGGCGACGGTGTAAGCTTCATTTTCAATCACATGAAGGTTGATGTTTCTCCAAGAGATTATTCGGACGGTTACACGAGCAAAGAGGTTAAACTGTCCAATGGTGTTAGTGCAAAATGGTATACACCAAGCGATATCGGCATGTTAACCTTCGAACTGGATGATCGGTATGTCACACTCAGCTCGCCAGATCATAAGCTGTCCCAAGCACAGTTGCAACAAGTCGCTGTCTCTGTACAAAAAGTAAAAGGCGGCAATGATCAAGGTATTACGGCTTTTGAAAATGTAAGTTACTCCAAACAGCAGCTGGAACAGATCCGTAAATCATTTGCTCAATTTGATGGTTTCACCACTGCTTATGCTCCACAACATATGGTTGCGGGAGATGCTTTCAAAAGTGTAGGTGCAGGCGGCGATGGCGTGAACTTTGTCTTCAACCGCATGAATGTAACGGTGTCTCCTAGAGACTACTCGTTCAGCTATGATGGCAAAACAGTAAAATTGCCTAACGGCGTATCTGCCAAATGGTACACACCGGATAAAACTGACATGCTTACATTCAAGCTGGATGATCGTTATGTCACACTCAGCTCGTCAAATAACCAATTGACGCATACCCAACTGGAACAGATGGCCGTAGCTGTGCAAAAAGTAAAATAATGCAATCCTATTCTGCGTAACGCTCATAAAGCATCATCTGATCATAAACCCATAACATCATAAATAAAATAACAAAACACATACGATATCGGTTCTTCCGTTCTTCAGACTTGGGAGCCGTATAGTGTGTGTTTTGTCTTGGTTATAGGCCGTTTATGCTGCTCGCAAAACGCGGCTTTTGTCCGGCTTCATTTTGATGCGGAAAGGGTTATAATAAATAAAGTTATCCCGATTTTTGCAAAATACAAACAGAAAGGAATGAGTGTACTATGAATCAGCGCATTGATCTGTCGCCAGAGGAGCTGCAGCAGCTTGCCGTCCAATTCAACAAAGCTTCGCAGAATGGACAAGACATCGTTAACCAACTCAAAACGATGATTGATCAATCCGAAGGTCAATGGGAAGGCAATCGGCAGCGTGATTTCCTTGAGCGTATGAATAACAGTATGACCACGGTGAGCAGTTATTTACGAGGTTTAATGGAGACAGGCACGCAGCTGCAGCAGACTGCAGAACGTTTCCGTGAAACGGATCAGTCACGTTAGTACTGATCCGTTTGTATCAAGAATACCAGCAGCCGCGGCCAACATCAGAATTGGCGTAATGTATTGTCACGCCTGCTCAAGCTCTGCCGCAAAAACCTCTTCTTCTTCATCACTATACCCCTTGAAAATAACTTCATCAATGTCTCCGTGATTAAATACATAAGTGTAATCTGGATTAATGTAACCTTCCGGGTACGGGCAGCCAATATAGTCAAACTGCCGCGGAGGTTCGGTCATTAACATTTGTTTCCTTCCATAGATGACGAGTTTTTTTGTACCCTCTTTCAAACGAATTACAGACCCGTTGGGCAACAGTGCAGGTATATTATTTTCCAAACTTTTCATCCTCCTCATATCTAGTGACCTTGTAATTAGGTCTGCTTTTCGCTGAATTAAACCGATTTTGGTCTGTTCATGACTCGGCGAAGCCAGTAATATCGATGCAGATCCATAACAAAATGAAAGACAACAAAAGCCAGCAGGATGTATACACATATCAGAACAACAGCCACTGTCTGCTGTGTTACGAAGGCCAATGAAATGTTGGCCAGCAAGTATGCCCCTCCTGTAATTGCGGTTAAGGTAGCAATGGGCATACCATTACTTTTCTCCCCCTTTTTACGCTGGGACGGCTGCTTTAATTTTTGTAAACGAAACCTTACATACTGAGATAAGGCAAAGAAGTATACTGCAAAAGATCCAATCGCATACCATGGCGTAGTCAGTCCCAGTGCTTCATAGGCGAATTTCTGTATAACTACCATAAATGAAGCTGAACACACCAGTCCGAATACGCCTCGAAACAAGACATAATTGAGCTGTAGCCTGCGCGGGAATGCAATCAGGGCAATGGCCCATAGATTCATAACAGCTAGCGGCGGAAGTAGCAGATAGGCATACAGAGCTTGAAACGGAACACTGAATATAGGTATCACAAGAAATACATTGAGAAAAAACAGAACCAGTGTGCCTGCGCTGAGCCGAATACCATCCAGCGCATAGATGACCAGATAATTCTCGAACGTTTCCTTGGGATACGATGTCCCTTCATACATCACGGGACCAGCAGCCGTATTTCCCTTATGCACTGAAGGTTTTGAACGCTGTTTATTCGCCATCTACTTAAACCACCCCGCCACGGTAGACCAGGCCTTCTTCGCGCCATGCTTGACAACATCCTTCACCGAATCATCCTTTCCGTCACCGTCCAGGTCCATATCCAGCTTTATCCCTTCCGCAAGATAGGTTAGACCGACCGAAACCCCCAGGCCAACGGCACCTACTGCCAGTACAGGTGCTGCTGCTGGCAGAACGGCCGCAGTTAGAAGAGTCGCTCCTACAGTGGTGGCTCCTCCTACGACAACATTCCCGATAATGTCACCCGCGATCTTGTCGGTACCTGCATTCTGACTAATATTCTCTTTCGTATCGTTGAATACATCTATACCCACACTGGCCCAACCCAGCTTGTCCGTCAACGCTGATTTGACGGCATAACCTGGTTTGATCATGGCGGCAACTTCTTTCATCTGCGGGGTGGCCGTTCCGTTGGCAATTTTGGCCTCAATGTCACGTACATAATGGATTTTATAGTCTCTTGGCCGCCCATTTGGAGCCTTATTTCCTTTGACTGCATCATGACTCTCACGAACCAGAACCCGAGGTGTATTTCGATCCAGCTGAGCTTTCACCATGTAACCGTTCTTCACTCGATATCCCAAACGGGCAACCGCCATAGCTGCAGTTAATGTACCGACCGTGCTGCCCAGCCCATCAAACGGAGCAAGCAGATTAATGCCCGTCACTCCAAATTGGCCACCAGAGTTATCCTTCTGCTCCATCGTCTGCCGGGTTGTTTTCACATAAGCGGCCAGCTGCTGCATGCTTTGCCCTGCACTTTGGAAACGTTGCTGATGCGCCTGATACAGCCCAATAATCGTCTGCCGGTTACCCGATTGCCATGCGGCTCCTTGGATCGCATGCTGCAACATACCATCAACCTGCTGTAGCTGTGCAGTGACTTGTTCAATCTGCTGGGCAAGAGCATTCAGATATTCTGCTTTCATAACAATCTTTGTCATGTTCAATCCCCCTAACTTTTCGGACGTAATGTCCCTCCCGTTCAGCGCACATAGGGAAGAACGGATATGGAACGTGTTGTCAGCAGAAAGAGACTCTGTACCAGCTCTTCCTCCGTTACGATGAATGCAGTAAACACATCCTCTGTCTCCCCTTCAAGAAAGAGCCAGTTTCCACTCGTACTGCCGATAAAATAAATGACTTGTGATCTCTCATCTGCACCCCGGGTATATACTTCAAATCGGCTCTGCTGCTCTAGAGCAGCAAAACTGCGGCACAAGGGCTGCACCCAGCCCTGATCCAGATGTTTATCTTCTTCCAATATGACCTGCATTTTATCGGTTTCTTTAGCATCTTCGGTTCTTTCGCTTATCCCCGCTTGTTCATCACCATGTCCCGCTGGACTTATCTCCAATTCAAACAAGCGGCGCAATGTGTCGGCCCCGATGGACGTGCGCATACTCTCTTGTCCCAGATCAGGAGCAGCTTCTGGCGGAGTATCATTCATATCCAGTCGGTTACCGAGAACTTGAAACATATCCTGTAAGGAGGGATATGAAGTGAATACGGACTGATGATGCATAGGCTTCCAGATCCATTCGACCAACAGATTACTTGATAAAAAACCATACGTTACGGATCTGCCCTGATCCGTGTTGAATAACTCCAGACGAGTTACCGCACTGCTCAGTTTGCAAGCCGTAAGCAGCGTATGTACCTGAGGTTCTAACGTAATTTCCTGATCGCTAATGTTTATTACATGATCCTGTACCAGGCCTTTGAGAATCTGCGTGTACGAAGGTGCAGCCTCTCCCCGGCCTGCAGCAGCATGCAATTCTTCCCGAAGCTGTTTTGCCTCTGGTATATTCAAGATTTCAAATAGAAAGAGCGTCTCCGAACCGTTACACTGAAAGGATGTATAAAATGACACGTGTATTCCCCTTTTCAAAAATGAATACCCTTAAAAAGCACTCATTCTTTTATTGTAAAAGGAACGCGGGCGCTGCTCAATGTGCCCCCATTCCTGAAGTTAAGCAGTCAGGCCTGATTATATATACCCAATTATAAATATAAAAGGCACAGCAAATATGCTGTCCCCCTATTTTTTTGCCTTAGTCCATCTTCATATCTGTTACTCGGATCACTCTTCTGTAATACAACGCATCCATTAATTCCTCCCAATCCAGCTCATCCACATTCACGTCCCGGAAAAATACCGAAGCAGAAGGAAGGAAGCTAAGTAATGGCCCTGTTCCTCCACAGATTAGAGCTCCACCATCTCCGCCTTTTGGCATCACTTCTTCATCTGCACCCAGCGTAAGCTCGTATTTATATGGATCTCCGGCAAACTGTACACCGAAGAAATTCGGCAACTCCAGATCATACAACTGATGATTTGCTCCAGCTCGCGAGGATTCAATCGGCTCCGTAAGTGCATCTGTCCCAGTATCCACACCTGTATCTGTTTCTGAATGCACAAACGATGAATCTAGCTGATCTTGATTTTTAGGTATTCCCAAATGCCTTAATCTCATCGTATAGTCAAAACTGTCTCCCCAAGGGAATAAAGTGCGACAACCTCCACCATAGATATACTCCCACTCGTCTTCCGTCAACAAACTGAATCCAGCCGCTGTTTCTTCCTTTACAAGGTCCTCCAGTTCGATTCCTTCATTAAACCAGAGAATTCGAACCTCTCCTTGGTCTTGAATCAGTTTGAATTCCAGATGAAGTTCATATTCATTCAGCCCCGATTCCTTGAATTCGGCTAAGGCTTTAGGAAAATCTTCATGTTCCTGGGCAAATGCTTCTTCTTCGGTTACCTCAATCCACCCCAGGGAGATGGTCTCACACTCCACAAGCATCGGGCCAATATTGACCTCTCTCACAGGTGACATCTGGCCTGCCAGAAAGGATTGTACGTCCTCAATCCCGTAACTGCTTGCAGTTTCGTGCAGATCAGCAGTCGTTTCCTCATCCATTCCGTGATGCCACTTTTCCCAGCCTAATGTTACCTGGTTACCTGGCACAAATACGAATCGCTGTTCATCCTGTGTAAATACTCCGGTCAGAGTCCGCTGTCCATATCGTTCAAACGTCTGCAATCCCTCATACTGCATCCCTTCAGGCAACTGAAGCGCAATACGTTGCATCCATTCCTGCTTATCCTGTTCAGACAGCCCCTGCCAGACGCTTTTCGTTAAAGCTTCCATCTCCATCCACCTCTCACTGCAACTTTTGGCGTCTAATACTTTAGTTAATGAGTCACCAGACCCGTTTATTTCAATTGGTGACAGCTCGTTTATTTGCCTGCGGCATGCGACAGCCTCAGTAACAATTCTTTTCGTTTGCCCTCCGCCTTACGGGCCAGTGCAGCCAGTTTCTCTACCTTGCCAAAAATCGGGTAGAGCACTCGCTGAACTTCATATGATTCCAACTCCTGAACCTGTTCCAGCAACCACTCAAGCTTCTCGTCCTGCTCGAACTCCGGCAACAATTTGAGTTTCAATCCGTCCGTTGAACGGCGCAAACTGTGAACGAGAACTGGCACTGAGTCTGCTGTCACCCCATATTTATCGGCAAAAGCAACAATAAATTTGTCCTGAATCATCTGATGTTCGTCATCGACCTGCGCCATATATTCGTAAATCAGAGGAAAATACTGCTCCCTCGTAAGTCCAAGCCCAAAGGCGGCATAACTTCCCGGCATCCCACTCTTCTCCCCTTCTGTATCTGCGTAAAACTCAAATTCCTGTATGGCTACTCGTGCGTATTGTTCCAGAAGTGAATACAGCTCAGGATATTCTAGAGCATTCGCAAAGAATCGGTGTGTATCCGATTTGGCAAGTCCTTTGATTGGCAGATACTGTTTTACTTTGGATTTCAGTTTGATGTGATAACTCTTGGGGAACCCCTGCTCCAGCAAACGAATAATAAAGGCTATCGCCTGTTGATATGCTTCTGGTTCTTCCTGATGTATTTGAATCGCTATCCTCGCAAAAACATCATTGGCCTGGCATTCCACCTGCTCCGTCTTAACATAAGTATCTTCCGGCTTATATGTACCGCTGCCCTCAGTCAACATCCGATCTGCCTGCTCACTACCGAGTTGCTTGGCCAGTTCCAGAAACCTAAGCCCTCTTGGCTTGCTGTAGCTAGGTTCGAAACGCAAAATCATCACCGCTGCATAGAGTAGCAGATCTATAGAGTGTGAACTCTTAACCTGCCCGTCCAGCTTCTGATCTGGCTTCAACGAGTATTCATTTTCACAATATTCTGAAATCTGTACGTCGAAATACTGTGGTAAAAACTGCTTCTCCGCCCATAGCGTCAAGGCATAAATGATCGTATGACGGTGCTCGGCGAGAGCATCCTTTCGCTCCCGATTTAACGTTTGAATCTGTTCATATTGTCTAATGATCCATGTTGCATCCATCGATGGAAACAACACGGGATCGAGCAGATGTTTTGCCAAAAAAGTCGTTTCGAGCGGCTTGGTCGGGTATACACCATTCTCCAGTTTTTGATCCGTATACGTCCGAATCCGTTCGAGCAGCTTCTGTCTTTTCTCTTCATTGATGTATTCCAGCAACGTCAGCTTCAGCATCCCGTTGCTTGTAGGAAACTTTCCTCTAAACGTAAACCGGTAATCAATCAGCGGTGTATCTGCCCATTCGGCTAACTTCTCCTGAACCACCTCGACCAGCCTTGGCTGGATTTCGGCGCGTACCAGTTCTTCTGTAAACCGGATCGTCTGCGTGGATAATGAGCCTTCATCCCAACCCATGTCCAGGCTATCTACAATCGTTCTTCCCGGCTTGTACAAAACAAAGATATCATCAAATATGCCCATCTGCAGTGTCGTTCGTTTAATTATCTGCTCTAAATCGGTACGTGCCGCCTGCTCATCAAACCATTCATTTATGGCCTGAATCATTTCTTCCAAAGCCTGCTCCAGCGCTGCTTTCATTTGATTTCCTGCCTTTCCGTAATCCATGTTGTATGTACTCCTGTTCTGCAACCCTAATGATTCTATATCAACCAGACCGGCAACCTGTCTATTCAATGTTAAATACGTATTTCCGTTCGCAATCCACCTATATTTTACACGTTCAACTATACTCGCAACAATAAGTCTTACGCACGGTTGTTCCCTATCAATGCCGAAGTAGCAAGTCTCTTCTCCGGCGTGAAACTTCGGAGGAAGCACAAAAAAAACACTGAATGTAGACATCATCTGTCCTATTTCAGTGTATTTATGAAATTGTCTATAGCCTTGTCCGACTTTTGTATGATTACTTGAAGACTAAACTCCTATGACTCAGGAAAACAGAAATCATTTAAGTTATAAAATATTCATGCCATGTATGATATAGCTATCCCCAAATTTTAACAGACGCTATATAATGTAAATAGATATTGCATACCACACTTATGAAGGAGGATCCAATGATGAAGTTGACGGAACAAGGTGTGTTAGTGCTTGAAGAAAAGGATATTGACTATATGTACTGCTACCGGGATCGAGACGGATTTAGGTTTGATGACTCATTTTTCATTGAATTAGAGTCACAAAAAATAACATTCTCTGAAGGCGATGTCCGAACGATTCACTTTCAGTTTGACAAAGAAGAGTACCCGCTCTACGAAGAACGCGAACGACTTGTTTCGGAGGTTCAGTCAGCCGTTCGTACACTTGACCCTAGCTACGATGGTTCGTATGTGAAATGAAGCGTTTGGCATCGTTATATTCATTAATCAATTTATCCAGCACCATCGACTGACGAATAACTTCTGGATGTTGCAGACTCGTATATTGGTTTGCCATCTGATAAAGTCTCTGCCTTGCGTTTTCGATACATTCCTGAAGGGTTTCCGGGTTCCGTACCATCGTTCTGCCCCCATTCATTCCTTGAATTCCTCATCCAAATAAGACCATATATTATAATATTCGGAACGAAGCTGGGTTCAGATTACCTTTATTTTAAATTTTATATATTTTTTTTTATAAAAGTAACGTTAGTCCACGTGGCATTCGGAACATTGTGATACGCAAAAAGACACCAGATTGGCTCATCGCCTTTCTGGTGTTTAACATGTCTGGATGTTCAATTCATTTGATGTTAGAGTGTCGTAGTGTTATCTGAGCCCAATATCCGAGAAGCGATTGTTGATCGTTTCGGGGAAAGCATGTTTAATTGCATCAATGGCAGCTTGTTCCGCATCCCCTGCGTTTCGAATCAGTTCAATAACTCGCTGTACACTTCCAGGTTCCCTTGCATCCCATGCCGCGGAATCATCCAGTACTTCAACAATAGATGCATAGAGATCAGCGAGCTGTGTATATTTTACAATGACTTGATCCATATGCGGCGATAAATGTTCAAGCGCTCTGACATATGAGGCGATGTCCCCTCTTGTACAAGCATAATAGCGAAGCACCGTTGCAGCCTGATTGCACTCATAGTTTCCAGACTGCAGCACATCCGCAACCGCGGTGTATGCGGCAGAACCGCAAGCGTAATCTTGCGCTGGCAGCATATAGTCATGCGTTTCCCATTTATATACGGCCTGTATTAACGACTCCTTGCACACTTCCCACATATCGATCGATTGGTGAGCTTCCAACACCTGATAATACCAATAGGGTGAGTTATTCCAGCCGACTAAGGAATAGGGTAAACGAAGCACGTCAGGCTCATCTCCTGTGCAGAAAAATAAGTCCTCCTCGTCATCGTCGTATCCAACAACCACCACAAATTGATCATGCCATAACACCGCCCCGGTTCCCCGGTCGATCGAATTTTTGATATTCAGTAATGCATGCTTCTGATAGAGCGGAAACGTCGGTTCAAAGGAAAACCCGGCAGCCTGACTCGCTGTCACTCCGATGAAATCGGCAGCAACAAAATTTTCTGCCATCCAGTTATATGCCGAGATGGATTCTTTCGTCAGACGACGGTCCACCACGAAACGAAAAAGACTTGCTGTCATGCCTGCAATCATATATCGCGGAAGATGTGTCCACTTTTTGTGTAACAAAATAGGGTATAACGCATCTGCATAGGTGCCTGCTCCGTATCGCCATGTATCCGTGTTCGTGGTACCCGCATTGGTCTGAGGTAGTCGTTGCATTAAATCAGCTAAATCAGTCAATAACCTCATTCTCTTCATTCTTTGAACCTCGTTCCTGTATCCATTCTGCCTTCCTTTTGTTCAACGTACATCCTATCCCCAGTTCTACCGTGCGGAGTGTGTGCCCCAGCGGGGTACCGTAGATCGTTTATGGTCCGCATACTGCGCGGATATGGTACGAAAAGAATCTACCGCCTGCTCTTCGAGTAACTTCGCCTGTCCAAGAAACTGCGCAAGTTGCTCATTGGCATCCTCCCGCAGCGCAAGCCCATGTTTTTCCCGTACCAGAAGTGCTCTCATCTGCTGGATCAGTTCAGCAATCCGGTTATAACACATCCAGGCTTGCTCCAGTTCAGTCCATAAGCCGCGAACATCATGCAAATACATTCGAATCTCGGTACGCGATTGGCAGTACGAATCCAGAAGGTAAGCTGCTCCTGCACCATCGTAATCTCCAGAGCGAAGTGCTTCAATCCAAACATTATATGCCAGCCGGCCGGAAGCTATATTTTGATCAGGTAACAAACGGTACGGAATATCCCAATCCTCCATTGCCAGGCGTAAAGATTCCAGCACCATCTCCTGCTCTGTACGTTGCACCTGATCACCAAAGATCTGACAGTACCAGAAACCGGTGAAATTCAATCCGAAATTATCATACAGCAAAATATGCGGCTCTTTGCTCCAGCCATCCTGCACATAAAAGACCCGATCTGCATCATCATATCCATAAATGACACCAAACTCGGGCATCCAGTAGATCGCACCTTTACCTTCATCCAAACTCCGTCTGACCCCATTCACGGCGTCTTGCTTATACGAAGCAAATGTCGGATGTCGGCTTCGCCCTGCACCATATATTGTGAATAACCCCAGATTATCGATACCGCCTTGATGAGACACTCCCCACTGTCCGTATGCCGTTACCGACATCGGCAGTAATCTCTTATGGACGGACAATTTAAAGGCCATGCCGGTGTACCCTGCAAGCATATACTTCTCACCCTGGAATTGACCTGTATGCCGCAAAATCGCATGTAGGCTGTCCACAAATGACTTTGATTCCCTTGTCATCACCAGATGCTCCAGCATGTTCTCAGCCATCCTGTTCTCTCCCTTTCTGTCCCCTGCTGAGCCGCTCTGTCATTTCTTCTACCTGCTTCATCAGCTTGCTTCTGAGCCATCCTGGGGAGAGTAGTTCCTCCCACTCCGCGGCGTACAGATGTTGCAAAAATACGTCCGCATCGTGAAATTCAATCAAGCAGACCTGCCCCTTTTGCTCCCGAATCCGGTACCCTCGCCACAGCTCCGATTGCTGCATCTCACGGAAACGAATCTCGGCCACAAACGGTTTTCGAACAGGCAATGCATCTCCCCAGGTGCTCATCCATGTATCCTGGTTGCATTCAAAGCGTTCCTCCAGCAGCGTCAGCTGCACGATGCTTTCCAGCCGAATCGGTGTCTGTTGCAGCGGGTCAGTCTCGTAACCGACTACATAGTCTGCATTAAATTGAGCGGTTAGCTTCACTGGACAAAAGGTGATCTGGTGCTCCCCCTCATGATCCTTGTAATAGATATGCACTTTTCGTGCATCCGCTATCGCATGGGACAACAATTTAAACCATTGAAGGTGCCTGGGCGGTGCTGCAAACACCGGATACTGCTCTTTGGGCAGGTGATCCTCCATCGTAAAACGTTCCAATAAGTGTGCCACCCGTTTCACCGTATCCGCACGCTCATAGTCATAATGCCGATATCGATGAGCCAGATATTTGAGAACGCCTTGTTCCTCATCCGTCATATATAAATGCGGCAAACGAAAGGTCTGATCCTCGTAACAGTACCCTCGATACTTGGCTACATACACCAATGGGGCTCTGAGAGTATTTAGCATATATTCAATATCACGCTGCGCCTGACGCCGAGATATCTCGAATTGTTGTGCCAGACCACCGCTGTTCGGAAAACGCCCGCTTCGAATCTGTTCATCAAACCAATGAATCCGATGCATGCTACTCAAGCGATTTCACCCCCTGAATCATTCCAACGTTTATTCCTGTATTATATCAAAAGGACATAGCCTGTTCCGAAGAACAGGCTATGACAGGTATCCGTCTACATTTTCCTTACGTGATTTGTCTTTCAGCTCTACACATTTACCTCTGCCAGATCTACTCTGGACTGCACCGCTTTGGAGCATTTTTTGCACACTTTCAGACTCGTACCATCTGTTTTCGTTTGCGTATACAACAATTTGATTCGTGTACTCTTGCATATTGGACATGTTCCCCGTCCTCTGGACGGAAGACTCCACAGAACGCGACCTCTTTTTGTTTTAGCCAATGATTGTGAACCTCTTTTCAATAGGGTTTATGTGTTTTGTTCACCATCAGTATAGAGGCATTGGGACGACATAGAATGTCGCATCAGGAGTAATCTTTTATCGAATTCTAAAAAATAAAAAATGCCCCTTCTTCATAAAGAAGAAAGGACATTCACTCGGACGATTCTGTACTTGTCTCTGCGGCGGCTTGGAGAAGAGGCTGTAGCAACCCTGGAAAACGAGCTTCCAGATCCTCAGACCGTAGTGTAATAAAATGCTGTGTACCCTGTACTCGGACGCGAATGACACCCGCCTCCCGTAGGGTACGAATATGGTGCGACATCGTTGATTTCACAACACGAGCATGAAAATGACTACATGGCTGCTCCCCGCTTCTAGCGGCTTCTGCCACTATTCCCAGCCGGGTTGGATCGCTGAGCGCATATAGCACGGAAGAAAGCTCAATATCCGTCACTTGTGGATGATGTAAAATCTTCATACGGCAGTCTCCTTTTTTTAATACTATGCATTGTATTCTAACATACATCCATGATATATTTCTAATGTTCGATACCAATCGAACTTATAAATTTCGCATGCATCCCTTGTTGTGAAACACAGGGGCTGACATTATACACCATTTTGCAAATGTTACACACCGTTTCTGAAATGTTGCGAAATACACATCATGATAGGAGGTTTTTATGAACAACACGGCTACGACAACTCCGATGGAACGGACAGGCATACAGGAAGGATTAATTGTGGCGTTGCTTGGATTCACCGTTGTGCTCGTTGTAATGAACACGATGATGTTTAATCTGGCTCTGCCCAAAATTGCAGCCGAATTCAAGCTGACCTCTGTCGCTTCATCCTGGATTGTTACGGGTTATTCCATCGTATTTGCGATTTCCTCGATTACATTCTCACGTTTGTCCGATTTTGTACCGATACGTACCCTGTTCACTACGGGACTTACCCTGCTTGGAAGCGCGTCTGTCTTGGGTTTCTTCAGTGACCATTTCATTGTTCTGCTCATTGCCCGTCTGGTTCAGGCTGCAGGTGCAGCATCCGTTCCGGGACTAGCGATTGTGCTAATTACACGCTACATTCCGAATGACCGCCGGGGTAAATCGATGGCCGTCATCATGTCCGCCAGTTCGCTAGGTCTGGGACTCGGTCCGGTACTTGGCGGTAGCATTACACAGTTTTTGGGATGGCATGATCTATTTATCGTTACCGGTTTAGCGCTATTTTTAATTCCTGTTTTTTATAAACTGTTACCGCGAGAAACGCCGCAAAAGGGTTCCTTCGACATGCTCGGTGCGGTCTTGCTTGCCATCGGTACAACCGGGATTCTATTATTCCTGACTTCTCGTCAGGTCATTACACTTATTATCGGGGTAAGCGCACTATTGCTGTTCTGGTTCCGCATTCGCCGTGCAACTGATCCGTTTGTGCAACCCGCATTGTTCAAAGACAAAAAATATATGATCCTCAGCTCACTGGGAATTGTATCGTATATTAATAACTTCGCCACGCTGTTCCTGTTGCCACAGGTTCTGGCACATCTCTATGGACTGACACCTGCACAATCAGGACTGGTGATTTTCCCGGGTGCGCTTGTGTCCATGCTACTGTCCAACCGCATCGGGCGTATGATTGATCGTCACGGCAATACGTTGTTATTGAAGTTTGCACCTTGGCTGCTCCTGGCCGCTGCCGGGCTGTTCGCTCTGTTTGCAGACCAAAGCAGCTATGCCATCATGGTTGTGTACATGCTGCTCAGCGTTGGTTTCTCTTCCTTGACGACCAGCGTATCCAACGAATTGTCAGGCAATCTGTCCATGGATCAAGTGGGCGCAGGCATGGGACTGTTCCAGCTCAGTCAATTTTTCAGCGGTGCATTCAGCGTAGCTGTAACCGGGGTTGCTTTGACCGCGATGCAGAACATGCAGCTATCTTCAGCGTATAGCTTTATCTTCTGGGGTATGACCGCGGTCGGCCTCGCATCGGTTATCTTTTCGCAAATTTATTTGAGGATGCAACCACGGAAAGATAAGGTGGCGTAATATTAACCTCTAACTAATTTAAAAATACTTCAATAAAACAAAGGAAGAAGCCAATAAAATTAACGGCTTCTTCCTTTGTTTTACCTGAAATTGTTCAGGTTCTTTTCCGATCTCATTATATTTACATTTCGTTATTCAAACAGATCCAGGCGCAGACGTTTCAAGCTGGTGTGCTTAATGCGCCACTGTCCATCGATCTTGACAAATGTTTCGTGATAATGCCCGAATCCGTGGAAAGATTTGTTCTCGTTACCTTCTGGGAACGTTACCCAGTCCTCCATCGGAGAAATAACCTTCGCTTCAGTCGCAGATACAAACTCCACCTCCGCACTATGTACGTGATGCACAGTCACCGCCGGGTCTACAAGGTCACGGAATACCTGTACAATCGTGTCACGTCCAGTCAAAACCGGAATCGGATTACCTTCCGTGCTGAAATCGGCAACGGCATCCGGTGCAAATACGTCACCGAGTTCATCCCATGCTTTTGTATCAATATAGCGGCAATAACGCGCCTTGGTATTTCTAATATTTTCGAGTGCAAGCAGTTGCTCCAGTTCCGTCATCGTCGTCGTTTGGCTCATGTGTTTTCCCTCCAGAGGTGTAAGATGTGATTAAGTATGTATATATAGTATCTTCCTTATTGTAGCATTTTGCCTTCATGAAATACTAGACTACCCGTTCTTGCCTACTCTGCTCTTTACTTGAGGGGATCAGGTACAATCCGAATGGCAAAAATAATAGCATCATCACAGCAAACACAATATAGGGCACGTTGGAACCAAACGTATCAAATATATATCCCCCGACTGCTGCGCCGACCATCCCTCCCAGATTGTTACTGATTGAGAATTTACCGAATGCATCTCCAATATGAGCTTGTGGTGTTCCTTTAATGAACGCACCGTCCAAAGCGTACTCCTGAGCAGTAGAAAATAAATCTATTAACGTGCAGATAATCGCAAACAAAAGTAAACTCGGTGAAAAGGCCAGACCGAGTGCACCCATGCTGCATACAGCCAGAGACACAAAAATTGTTCTTCGATATCCTTTCTGATCTCCCACCCTCCCCAGTTTTGCACTTACGAAAGGAAAAATAATCATGGGCACAAGGAATACAACCGTGATAAGCTCGATGCTGGCATCGTACACCTTCTGCATATATGGAATAAAAATGATACCCGATATAGCGGATATCATACTAAGGCATAAGTTAAAACACCAGATTTTACGCTGCCCAATGGATAATTTGACTTTACCCTTCTTTTCATTTGTTATCTCTTTATTGGGGATCTCAGGCAATTTCAACGTATAAATAAATCCGAGTAGAGAAGCCACCCCACAAATGAGGAACAACATACTCCAGCCTTGAACAAATTTGTAACTGCTTAATACGAGATAACAGATCCCCACCCCCGCCAGACGACCAATCTGCTGTTTGCTGCTGAAGGCTCCCATTTGTTGGCCTAACTTTTGATTACTGTCCGAAATGAGGCCGATTAATGCCATCGTCAGCAGAATTCCGGCTATTCCATTCATAATAGTTGCAACAATGATAATAGATAAGTTCGTTGCTGCTGCATAGATAAAGTAAGATGCCGTACAACATAATAATGCGCATAGAAATATACGATGACGGCTATAACGATCTGATACTTTACCAAGTACAAGCTTCAACAAGATTTGTGTAAAAGATAGAATCGATACGGTTAATGAATATTGAAACGTGCTATATCCTAACTCTTTGATATAAATCGGGAGTAAAACCCACAGAAATATACCTGGCAGGGAGATCAACATTAACGGAATAGTGAGCTGTTGATGTTTCATAGTAGGCACCTCTCTAATATGAATATGAAGCTTCATTCCAAAAAGAAAAATTTTCAATGGAATGATGCTAAAAATTTACTTATTATACCATAAGATTCCATACCACTACTGTGATATATGATACCCACGCCTTTTTCCAATCCATAGGTAACATATTGATTCACATGTCAAAAATCCCCCAATTCTCTGGAGAGATTCGGGGGATTGCCTTATCGTCGTATAGTTCCAGAGAAAGTATACTCCTTCTAGAAGTCACTGGAATAGAAACATACAAGAGCCACACTAGAGCGATAAATGCTACAGCGAATGAGCTTCCCTCATCTGGGATGCGAGCTCAGACATTTTTTTATGTTGCAGGAAACTTTCCATCTCTTCCTCCGCCTGAACCATTACCTGCTGGATCAAACATGCTGCATTATGATTCTGTGAGCATTCAAACAAGGAAGCCTTGCCTTCGATGGCATGAATGATTTCCAGAAAAGAAGGATCAGGGTTCTTGCGACTAAGTCGATAACCGCCATTGGCACCGGATGTGGATTCGATCATGCCCGCTTTGACCAGTTTGGTTAGTATTTTGGACAGGTACGTTGGGGAGACTTTCTGAAATTCAGCCAGTTGATGCACGCTAATCAGTTGCTCAGGCGCAGTGCTAACCAGATATAACATTGTATGGAGCGCATAGTTGGTCGCTTTGGAATATTTCATGAGAGGACACCTCATATATACGGATTTAATTTATCCATAATAGACCTGATTGAAGGCCCTGTCAAACGAATCCACATGAGAGTCCCAAGGTAGATGGCTTTGCTGAAGGTTTGATTCATCCATTTTTCTTTTTTATTTATGGTAAAGCCCACGGTAATCAGTAGGTGTCATGCCCTCATGCGCCATAAACTGACGGTTAAAATAACTCGCATTAGGATATCCCGCTTCCTCGGCAATCTGCCCAATGTTGGCCGACGGGCGTTCAAGTAGCCACTGCTTGGCCATCTGTAGCCGTGAACGTGTGATAAACTCCATTGGCGTCATCTCTACGGCATTCTTGAACATTTTGCAAAAATAATACGTACTCACTCCTGCGCGATCTGCCCAGTCTTGTAACAGAAAAGGCTCACAAGCCTCCTGCTGCATCTGCGGCAATAACGACAGCACTCGGCTCTCCGTTTTGCTCGTGGTACGTGTGTTCTTGAGGGGTACCGCATGCTGTACAAATTCCGCCAGCAGAGCATAGGTCAACGTGGACAACTGGGCTGGACGAAGCATCCGGTTCTGTTCCACCTCTTCAAGCAACGCCAGATGAGCGTCCTCCCAGGAAGTACGCTGTCTCAGCGTCCATAAAAGGTTGCGGTGCAATCCCCGTTCCAGCATATAATCATGCAGCCGTTCTCCGTAAAAATGAACCCAGCGTACGTCCCACGGCTCATCTTCGCTACTATAATAATGTTGCCGTTGATGCGGAAAATAGAGCACCGCTTGACCTGCCCGAAGCTCGTGCACTATCCCATCGGCCTCCACATATCCTTTACCTGCCGCAACATAGTGAATGTTGAAATTATTAAGCACCCCTGCCTCACGTAATACAGCGTGCTGGGTATGATCCGTATAATGTCCAACGGACTCCGGGTAACAGAAATAGGGGATATCCTGCAGGGTCAGCAATACGGTTTGTCTCATCATGGTTGGTTCACCCCATTAAGCAATATTGTGTTAATTCAATTCAATATATTATCATTTTAATTCATTCATCTATTCTTTATAATCACAATATACATTCAAATACAGGAGGAAACAAGTTATGAATTCTGTTCAAAAGTTACGCTGGGGCATTCTCGGCAGCGCCAACATTGCAATAGGTTCCGTCATTCCTGGCTTGCAGCAATCGGAGTTGAACGAGGTTACCGCTATTGCCAGCCGTGATCTCGATAAAGCACAGCAAACTGCTGATAAACTTGGAATTGAAAAGGCTTACGGAAGCTATGAAGCCATTTTGGAAGATGATTCAATTGATGCCGTTTACATTCCACTTCCGAATCATCTGCACCGGGAATGGACGATCCGCGCAGCACAAGCTGGCAAACATATTTTATGCGAAAAACCACTCGCTCTCACGGAAAAAGAAGCACTAGAGATGGTTGAAGCTTGTGCAGATGCAGGCGTGCATCTGGCTGAAGCGTTTATGTACCGCCATCATCCGCGTTATGACCAGATTCGGGAGATTATTGCCAGCGGCGAGATTGGTGAAATTCGTGGCATCCACAGTACGTTTTCGTTTAACAATTCGGGTTCGTCCGGCAATGTGCGTTTCCGCAAAGAATGGGGTGGCGGCGCGCTGTATGATATCGGCTGTTATTCCATTAGTGCGGCTCGCCTCCTGCTGGGACAGGAGCCGAAGGCAGTGACTGTTATCGGTATGTTCTCACCAGAGCATGATCAGGTCGATATGATGGCTTCCGGACTGCTTGAATTCGATAACCATGTTGGCGTTACGTTTGACAGCAGTATGTGGGCAGCCTTCCGTAATACGCTGGAGGTACTTGGCTCTGAGGGTATTATTGAAGTCCCTTCGGCTTATATTGCTCGTACAGACAGTAGCTCCAACTTCTTTGTTACGGCAGGCGGTGAACGCCGTGAAGTGGAGGTGCAGCAAGTCAATCATTATGCGCTACAAGGGGACGATATGGCTCGCGCTGTACTTCAGGGCAAGGAACTTCGTTTCGCCCCTTCCGATGCGGCAGCCAATATGAAAGTGCTTGAAGCTTGCCTTCGCTCGGCGGAAGAACGTACACGAATTACGTTGTGAGGAACTTTATATAAGAGAGGACGGTTTATCTATGGAATATATTGAAATCGCCGGTGCTGGCAAAAAAGTCTCAAGGCTAATCAAAGGAACAGACTATTTCTTTCATGATACGTATGAGAAAGCTGCAACCAACCTGGATGCGTTTCTGGCAATCGGCGGCAACACGGTAGATACAGCGCACATCTATTGCGGCGGACAGAGCGAAGAGGTACTGGGACGTTATATGAAGGAACGCGGCAATCGCGACCAGATAGTGATTCTCACCAAAGGGGCACACCATGACCAGAACGGCCCTCGCGTGAATGCGGATGCCATTCGCAAAGACCTAACTGAAAGCCTTGAGCGTTTACAGACGGAGCATGTCGATCTGTACGCACTGCATCGGGATGATCCTAACATGCCTGTGGCTGCCATTCTGGAGGCACTGAACGAACACATCGAGTCTGGCAAAATCGGCGCCATCGGCGCCTCCAACTGGACCTGGCAGCGGTTAGAAGAAGCTAACGCTTATGCCGCCTCCCATGGTCTCAAAGGATTCACGTTCAGCAGCCCAAACCTCAGTCTCGCCAAAGCGAATGAGCCATTCTGGGCAGGCTGTGTATCGGCGGATGCCGAAACGCTCGCATGGCATGAGCAATCACAATTGCCACTCCTGTCCTGGTCTTCCCAGGCACGCGGTTTCTTCACTGGTCGATTCACACCAGAGGTACGCGACAATGCAGACTTGGTGCGTGTATTCTACAGTGATGGCAACTGGGAACGACTGCGTCGTGCCGGGGAATTGGCTGCATCCAAGAATACAACGGCGATTCAGATTGCGTTAGCCTATGTATTGAATCAGTCCTTCCCGACCTGCGCATTAATTGGGGCACAAAATCAGGCAGAGTTGCTCTCCTGTGACGAAGGATCCCGCATCACGCTAACTTCGGAAGAGATCGCCTGGATCGATCTGGCTAGTGAGGTTAAGCCAGCCGGCGTCTGAAGATAATGTCCTGAAATTCTAAACTTGCTAAACGCAAAGAACAAATCTTAAAATAAACCACAAATCAAGCTAAAAACGGGATCAAGGTAACGGATTTTCCGCCTTGTCCCGTTTTTTTGATAGCTGTGCAACTGAACTAATGGAGAGACGCCGGTTAAACAACATGCTCTACGAAGTTGAACAATAGCTGGACCTGCTGTTTTTGGCATTACACCTCGCACCCGCACCCGCACCCGCACCCGCACCCG
>NZ_JACLIC010000056.1:0-43011 GCF_019748695.1 Paenibacillus cucumis (ex Kampfer et al. 2016)
TTAAGTGTCCATCTTATAGGGTACATTTTACATCCTTAAGATGACGGGACGCCCTTTTTGTGTTTTTCGATATAGAGGGGATGTCTTCCTTATATTATGCAAATTACTCTAACGATCACAGGGAACGCTATTTCCCTACTATTCGGCACTTCTGAATTCTAACGATCCGTACGGAGCTTATTTCCTGAAAATGTAGTCTTTTCACCCTGTTTTCCCCGGTTTGAATGGAAATAAGGCTTCTGGTGATCGTTAGAATATGAAATGACTAAAAATTTGCACAGATAAGCTTCGTGGTGATCGTTAGCGGTTAGCTGCGAGAGTTACCACTAACTTTTCACAGGACTGTTCCATTGTCTGCAGGAATCATTACGCAAAAACTGAAGCTTCATTTGTTCAATGACTTCTCAGCTATTCCTCAACTACATCCTCCATCTACTTACCTCATTTACTTACCTCATTCAATTACTTCATCTACTGAACTCATCTAGCTCGTACTGCGAATTTCCCAGCACGCAGTGCTCTGCTTCATGCGAGGGTGGTCAGCCACATCCCCACTTACTTGTCTTCATCCATATTGCCCATCTCGGTCAGCACCGTTGGCTGGTACCCATTACGACGGTTCCACAGCCACATGATGGCAAAGCCAGCAGCGCCGATGAGTGAAAAGAAGACACCGATGTTGTACATTACCTCTGCACCGAAGCTCTGGAATAGCCAACCGCCAAACAGCCCGGCAATGACGCCGGAGAGACCACCCCAAGCCATCGTATACACCGCTTGCCCTGAGGAGCGGTAAGGCCGTGGAATAAACAGCATCGTCAGTTGTGTGCCCACATAGAAATAACCGCCAAAGGTGACCGAGTGCATGAGTTGAATAAAGACAACCTCCATCGGGTTGTTAGCCAGCGCCATGAGCTGCCAGCGAAGAGCAAACAACAGGCTGACCAGAATCAGAGAGCCCAGTAGTATGCTCATCTTGCGTTTCAGTAACCGATCCAGCAACAGGAACACACCCACTTCGAGAATAGAGGATGTGAAGATGGCCCAGCCGACCATCTGTTTGTCGCCGCCCATCTCTACAATATAAAGAGACATAAATGTACTGTTCATGGCATTGGGTACCGAAACGAGCACCCCAAGACCGATAAAGATCATAAAATACGGATTAAACATCACTTTGCCGAACCGCCGAAACGTCACAATCGGGGTATCAGAAGCAATGGGCTGCCTTGGCAAAAGTACAGAGAATACAAACGCTACTGCAATCATGCATGCAAAAATAATGGACACACTGCTAACGCCAAAACGGTCAATAACCGGCCCAGCAGCAACTGCAGTCAGCGCCCAACCTAGAGAGCCCCAGAGCCGAAAGGATCCGAACTTCTGACCTGTACCGTCGATATAACCGAGAATCAGGCTGTTGGTTTGAGCGAATAAGGGACTTTGGAAAAAATAAAAGAAAATCATGGCGACATAGATCCAGGCATATGAGGGCGCATAAAATACACCCTGTGCAAGCACAAAGGTGCCTCCCATCATCATCATTAGAACAATACGGATATTGCGCGACTTATCGCTCCAGAACCCCCAGAACGGATTGGCAAACAGAGATACAAAAGGACCGATGGCCATGAGGCTTCCAATCTCCAGTTTGGTCATACCAATCTCTTGAAGATAGAGCTGCAGGAATCCGGCAAAGATCGAAATGGCTCCGTAGATGAAAAAGTTATATAGTTTCAGAGAGGTCAGCGAGGAAGTGCCTCTCACAGGTGCAGATCTGTCCAATTGAGCCATTCCTTTCCGAATCGAATCATATTGTTCAATGTATCATTTGTTGAAAGGGGATTCAACGTATAGAATATATGAATTAAAGGCATGTCCTATCCCAGAACGGATGCAACGGAATGTATAATATGGATATGTGCTTTATAAGTTCGGTGTAATATTGCACGAATATATAACTCAGGTTCTTACGGGAAGAGGAGAGCGTTATGGACGCTGAAAAATGGACAGGCATTATATTGGCAGGTGGATTATCCAGCCGAATGGGAACGAACAAAGCACTACTCGAACTGAATGGTTCAGCCGTGTTAACTCATATAAACAATGCGATCAGACCCGCCGTATCCCGGGTTGTTGTTGCAGCGGGGCCGAGCGAAGCAATTTACACCGCACTAGGGGATGAAGACTTCGAATGCGTACAGGATGTTTACCCGGGCAAGGGGCCACTTGCGGGGCTCCACGCAGCACTCAGTGTCTCCCAGACAGAGTGGAATCTGGTTAGTGCCTGCGACATGCCGCTTCTGCAAACCTCTTTTTTCAATGGAATGAAGAGGCTCGCAGTACAATATCCAACATGCAACGCCATCGTTCCGCGAGTAGAAGGACGCATTCATCCCCTTGCAGGGGTTTACCACAGACATGTGCTTCCAGAGCTAGAACAGTGCCTTATTCATGACCGGCTGCGTGTCATTCGCTGGCTGGAAAAGATCGGTTGCCATTTTGCCGAAATAGACGAACTGGAGCAAGTAGGTATTGAACATGCCGCACTACAATTGAGCAATATGAATACTCCCGAAGAATTCGAAAATATACGAATTCATCTTCAGCGTTCGGAGTTTCCTTCTGGAGGTTGAGCAACGGGATTCAGGCTATTCTCTGCATGTTGATTTCGATAGAGTAGAGGGCTTTGGCCTGTCCAGCGTTTGAATTGTCTGCTGAAATGAGACAAATGGGTGTAACCAAGTTTGATGGCAATCTCCCCAAGCGAAAGATCAGGTTGCTCGATCAACACCTTGGCCTCTTGCAGTTTCAGGCTGGACAGGTAGGCCCGCGGAGAATGACCGAATACTTTGCGAAAAACTTGTAAACCATATCCCGGACTAATGCCAAACGACGAAATGATCTGCTCGACTTTGACCGAAGATACATTGTCGTCCCGTGATCGTAACTGGGCATGGAAAGCCTGCTTGATCGCTTCAGCGATCGCTCCTGCGTAATGCATGGCGGTCGGAGCAGGGGCATGAGCAGCATCAACCGAGATCGTGGATTCGGGTGTATTCTCTGCTGCTTGAGATAACAGCGCAAACAGTTCGAACATCCGTGCTTGCATGAGTAATTTGTCTGTGGACGAATAAGCCTCGGCTGTATTAATCATGCTCATCCAGCTTTCAAGCACGGCTTTTATTTTCATATTATCTCCCGTACCGGCGGCATAGATTCTGCTACGCTGGGACATGAGTTTTAAGGTGAATACCGGATCATCCACGTTAAAATGTGCGCTAAAATAGGTCATACCCTCCGCAGAAATACATGTATTGGTATGTTTGAATCCGGGCGGAATAAGCAGAATAGAGCCTTCATCCACCGTATACGTGTAGCCATGAATCACACTCTCCTGCGTTCCATGAATGATCAGAATGATCTCAAAGCCCGGATGTGTCTCCTCAGGCATAGCCCACCTATATGGAACTTGCTGGCTATGAGCGCCATAAAATTTGATGTTACAATCGATAATTGGAAGCCAGTGAGCCAGCGTATGGTATGGCATCTCTCGAAGCTGCGAACGGATATCCATGACATTCACCTCGGAAAAGGGTAAAAAATACTCGCCTTGTGCCATCGGCACTATGCATGTACTTCATTATAATCAGTTTAACGCGGACATCCTAATATATCGGGATATGCAAGCGTATCAACAGATATTAAACAACGAATAAAACGATACTAGCATTAATGTAAACGCTACCATCAGAAGCGGGAACATGTCAACTTACCTTATACACTCAAAGGAGACTATTTCATGGACAAATTATTATACGGCGTAGCCTATTATGATGAATATATGCCATATGAAAGACTGGACAAGGACATTCAGATGATGAAGGATGCTGGGATCAATGTCGTGCGCATCGCCGAATCAACGTGGAGTACCCATGAACCGCAAAACGGTGTGTTTGATTTCACTTCCGTCGATCGGGTGCTGGATGCGATGCATGCGGCCGGAATTCATGTCATCGTAGGCACACCAACGTATGCTGTTCCGACGTGGATGGTGAAGGAGCACCCGGACGTGCTGGCAACAACCGCACAGGGACCTGGAAAATATGGAGCAAGACAGATTATGGACATCACGCATCCGACGTATCTGTTTTATGCAGAGCGCATCATTCGTAAGCTGATCTCACGCGTGAGCAAACATCCGGCGGTTATCGGATATCAGACAGATAATGAAACCAAGCACTACAACACAGCTGGAGACAACGTGCAGTTACAGTTTGTTAAATATATGCGGAACAAGTTCAGCTCCCTGGACGAGTTGAACAAGGAATTTGGACTGGATTACTGGAGTAATCGGATCAATAGTTGGGAGGACTTCCCTTCCGTTGTGGGTACGATTAACGGTAGCCTGGGAGCTGAGTTTGCCAAGTTCCAGCGGCAATTGGTCACGGATTTCTTGGCGTGGCAAGTTGGGATTGTTAATGAGTACAAACAGGAAGGCCAGTTTGTTACCCAGAACTTTGACTTTGAATGGCGCGGGTATTCCTACGGCATTCAGGGGGATGTGGATCATTTTGCAGCATCCCGACCTTTTGACATCACCAGTGTAGATATCTATCATCCTTCCCAAGATGAGTTAACCGGCATTGAGATTTCGTTCGGAGGAGATGTGGCGCGTTCCACCAAACAATCCAACTACCTTGTTCTGGAGACCGAAGCACAGGCCTTCTGGCACTGGGTTCCTTATCCGGGCCAACTGCGATTACAGGCATTCAGTCATCTGGCTTCCGGAGCAAATATGGTGGCCTACTGGCATTGGCACTCGCTGCACAATTCGTTTGAGACCTACTGGAAAGGCCTGCTAAGCCATGATTTCGAATCGAATCCGGTGTATAACGAAGCGCAGACGATTGGCCGCGATTTTGCTCGCCTGAGTCCTAAGCTGGTGAATCTGAAGATAACAAATCGGGTGGCTGTACTGTTTAGTAACGAGGCGTTAACCTCCATCAAGTGGTTTGGCTTTAACTTTACCAGTGACAAGAACTACAACGACGTTGTGCGCTGGATGTACGATGAGCTGTATAAAATGAACATTGGCTGCGATCTTATCGATCCTTCCGTGGAGAGTTATGCAGATTATGATGTGCTAGTGGTGCCTGCTCTGTATGCTGCTTCGGATGCATTGCTGGAAAAATTAAATCAATTTGTACAGGACGGCGGACATATCGTCTACTCGTTCAAAAGCGGTTTTGCCAATGAACACATCAAAGTTCGTTCTACACGTCAGCCCGGACTGATCAGTGGAGCATGTGGCATTAGCTACAACTTGTTTGTTGAGCCAAAGCATGTTGGGCTACGCGATGATCCATTTGGCGTAGGTGAGGAGCATAATCAGGTACACACCTGGATGGAGCTGATTACGCCGACGACTGCGGAGGTGCTCGCTTGGTACGATCATCCACATTGGGGAGAGTATGCGGCAATCACGCAAAATAACTACGGTAAAGGCAAAGCAACATATGTTGGCTGTTATACGAGCGCTGCCGTCATTCGCAAGGTACTGGAACGTGTGATGAAGGACGCGGGTGTATGGGGAGCGGATCAGGAGCTTGCTTTTCCAATCATTGTGAAGACGGGTTTGAACGATCATGGGCATACCATCCGCTACTATTTCAACTATGCGGATGAGCCGGTTTCCTTCAAGCACGTGCACGGCGAAGGGACAGAGCTGTTATCGGGAGATTCGATTGCTGCTGGGCAGGAGATCAAGCTGGAACGATGGGGCATACGCATTATCGAACAACACTAGGGAATAATAGTGCAGATTTTAAGTTCCCAAGGAAAATAGAAGATTTTGAATTGTTCTTTTACACTTTAACGGAGAGGACAGAAAAAACCTGAAAAAGCGAAGCGTTCGCCTAAAAGCTTTCTGCAAGAAAGCTCCATCGGAAGCATACGCTTATCACCGGATTTTCCCTTTTGGAAAAAGGAATCAAAAAATCTGGGGATAACCGCTACTCTCCAGGTTATTCTGTCATCGGAGTGGCCTGTGTAAAATCTTGGTTCAACATTCACTTCATATTTTCCGAAAAAAATAACAAGACCATGGCGCCCTCGGCTTTGATGCTGGGGCGTTTGTCTTATTTTAGCTCAGGAGTGGATGCGCTGTGTTTAACGAATTATACCGTCGGCTGATAGACCCTTTCAAGCGCAGCATTCGTAATAAATTGATACTGACCATGACCCTGGTCGCTGTACTGCCAGTCATTGTGATAACTGCGGTAGCCGCGGAGAATGCGCGTTCCTCCATGGAAGCCGAGGTTATGGATACGAACCGGGTCAATATGAATTGGGCCTCTGTCTATCTGGCAGAACAGTTTACCCGCATGAATAATATCATTTATTCCATTCAGATCAGTGATGAGCTACATCAGTATTTGGCGTTGGGCCAAGAAGCGCCTGCTTCCAGCCGTTTTGACGAACAAAAGGCTGTTTTTAATATGCTGAACAGTGTGTACTATTCTGCTGGCAATTATGTGTTTGGGGTCGAACTGTACTTGAAGGAGCAGGACACCCTGTTCACCTTCAATTCTATGGAATCCCGAATTAAGACGGTTGCGGATATTCCGCAAGGGTATCATAAGCTTTTTACGGAGCATAAAGACTTTACAATTATCAATGATCCGGTAGATCCGCAAAAGTTCCATATGACCCGCAGCATGAACCGCTTTGAGGATCAGGCTCAGATCGGAGCAATCAGTCTGGAGATCAAGTGGGCCGAGTTTAACCAGACGCTTGAACTGCTCGACAGCAGGGGAGATTATACCGCCTATATCGGAGACAGTTCAGGTCATCCGGTATATCAGCCAAACTCCTCCATCCAGCCATCGGATGAAGCGTTGAAGCAGCTGAGCGAAACGAAGAATAACGCGGGTTTTATTCGTACAGCACAGGAATATATTTTCTATCACGATATTGAGTCGACAGGGCTAAGGGTGATTAAAATCGTACCGGATCATGTCATTAACGAGAGTGCACTGGAAACGATGAAGTATGGGCTAGTTGTGGGCGGAGTGGCAACGGTCGTGTCTGTTGCTCTGGCGGCACTGGTCGCTTGGCGAACCTCTAAACCTATTGTCAGACTGGCGAATTCAATGAAGGGTATCCAGTTGATCAAGGATCGTAAAGTAGAGCGTAGCGGACGAGTGGATGAGATTGGCCTGCTGGAGAAAAATCTGCACGGTATGGCTAGTCGAATTCGGGAGCATATCCGGGATAACTATTTGATGAATCTGGAGAAACAGACAGCCGAGCTCAAAGCACTACAATCTCAGATTCATCCCCACTTTCTGCAAAATACATTACAAATGATCGGTGGCATGGTCTATTCGCAAAAGCCGGCAGATAGCTACAAGGTGATCCGGGCATTAAGTGAGATGTTCCGCTATATTGTACGGGCACCGGACGGCCTTGTCCCTCTGCAATCCGAACTGGATCAATTGGAGCATTATATGCTGATTCAGAAGCAACGTTTTGCCACCCGACTTGAATATAAACTGGAAATTACGGGAGAACTCCGAGCGTGTTATATTCCGAAGTTATCCTTACAGCCTATTGTAGAAAATGCATTTTTGCATGGGCTGGAGAAAAAGCCTGGGGAGTGGAAGCTAGGCATCGAAGTGCTCTGTGATCCACAGCAGGGTAGGGTGACGATTCAAATTTGTGATAATGGCATGGGTATGGAGCCGGACAGGCTCGTAGAGATGCAATCCAAACTGGAACGCATTACGCGGTATACCGATCGGGTATGGAATTCAGGCACGAGTATTGGACTGCTCAATGCCGCATCACGAATGGTGATGCATTTTGGACCCGATTACGGTATGCGTATGGAAAGTAAACTTGGGCAGGGAACAAAAGTGATCGTAACGATCCCCTGCACAACAGGAGGCGAGCCCTTGTGAGCAAGGAGATCTATAGAGTGTTGCTGGTGGATGATGAGCCGTGGAATCGCGATATTTTACGTAATCTTGGTGAATGGGATGAGCTCGGCTTGGTTGTCTGCGGTGAAGCAGAGGATGGAGAACAGGCGATACAGATGGTCAAGACGTTGCAACCTCATCTTATTATTACGGACATGCGTATGCCTGGATCGGATGGTGTCGAGCTGATGCAGACGCTGAGCAGTCAGTACCCGGAGATTAAGGTCGTTGTGGTGAGCGGTTATGATGATTTTAATTATGCTAAACATGCTCTGCGGTATCGTGCAGCTGATTATCTGCTGAAACCGGTGAATCCGGATGAACTAAATGCTACGCTGGCGAAATGTAGTCATGAACTGGATAAAGCTGCTACGGCACCAGAAGTGTGGGAAGCTTATCGGGCTTCATTCGCGGGTGAATTCTCTCTGTTCCAGCAGCAAGCACGTCTGCGCTTCAACGACTTGAACCTGACGAGCCTGCGGGAATGGTTTCATCAATTAGAGCAGAAGCTGGAACAAAACGAGGTTCGCAGACCTCGCCAGCTTGGGCGTGCGGTTTATGAGCTGCAGAATATACTGGACGAGCTATGTGTGTCCAATGGGCTGTTTGATCGTCCGGAAGAGGGAATATTGCCTCCTGCATCAGCGCTGGGTTCGATCCGGGCGGCTGTGGAATGGATCTCCGCTTCCTATGTTCAGGCGCTGGAACAATTAATTGCCCAGCGTAAGTATAAGAACAAGCTCAACCTCGAAGAGGTAAAGCAATATATGCAGCAACACTGCATGGAGATGATTACGCTGGAGCAGCTTGCCCAAATATTTTTTGTCAGTAAGGAATATTTGAGCAAAGCTTTCAAGAAAGAATATGACGTGAACGTGACCGATTATGTGGTTCAACTTCGGATGACCAAGGCCAAAGAGTGGGTGATGGATGATCAGATTCCATTCAAACATATCGCCGAGATGACGGGGTATGAAGATGTGTCCTACTTCTATCGGGTATTCAAAAAGCACTTTGGTGTGTCACCCGGAGAGATGCGCAAAGGCCAGCATAAGTTGCCTAACCCATTCCCCGAATGAATCATTCGGGGAATGTTGCTTGAATTAAGGTTTAAAATAATCCAATGGAAGAGTCTAATTTTGTCCAATGAAGCGCTTACATTTTGCGATATATAATAAGCCTATGAAAGACAAACCAGTCACACCGGGAGGTCATAAGAGATGAAAGTATGGAAAAGCGTTGTAAGTGCGGCACTGGTCAGCGTTCTGCTCGCAGGCTGCGGCTCGAATGCAGGCACGGATAATGAACAGAACGAAGTCAAAGCTGGCAGCACCGTAAACCTCAAAGTATTCGTTGCTCAACCAAGGCTGAAAGAACATTACGATAAATATATAGAACAGTTCAAAGCCAAGGAAAAAGCAGACAAAAACATTGAAGTGAATGTGCAACTGGAGATGCCGCCAGCAGATAATGCACCTCAGATTTTGAAAACAAGACTTGCTTCCAATGACGCACCAGACGTATTTGCTCTGCATGCGGTGAATGAGATTCCACCTTTCAGCAAAGCCGGATATCTGGAGGACTTGTCCGACCAACCTTTTGTAGATAAATTATTGGATTCGGTTAAACCTTCGGTAACGGATGCAAGCGGCAAAGTGGTTGCGGTTCCACTGGAAACCTTGTCATGGGGTTATCTGTACAACAAAGATATCTTCAAGGAACAAGGGCTGGAGGTTCCAACAACGTTGACAGAAATGAAAGCGGTTGTAGAGAAGCTGAAAGCAGCTGGCATTACACCGTTTGAGCTGTCTTACAAAGAAGCTTGGGTTCCGCAATTATTCCTGCCACTCACTGTAGGGGCGCTGACACAAACGGAGCACAAAGACTTTGTGGAAAAAATGAACAAGGACGAAGCTTCCTTCTCCGATATGAAAGCACTGTTTGATGTGTTTGATCTCGTCAATGCGAACGGAACGGATAAAGCGCTTGAAGTTGGAGCCGATGACGGCGCTGCCGCTTATGCTACAGGCAAAGCGGCGATGTGGATTCAAGGACCTTGGTACGCAGAAACGATTCTGAAGTCCAACCCTGACGTTAATTTTGGTGTAGCTCCAATGCCGCTGAACGATAATCCGGATGATACGAAAATCAACCTGAGCACATCCACTTCACTAGCTGTATCGTCATCAAGTAAAAACAAAGAAGTGGCACTCGACTTTGTAAACTACATTCTGGATGATAAAGATTCCAGTGCATTCTATGAAGCGCTCAAGTTTAATCCGGTTGCCAAAGTGCATACGTTCAAGAGCTTCCCGTGGGTAGACGACGCCCTGAAATATGTTAATGAAGGCAAAGCTTATCAAGATCCAAAGATTCCACAAGCCGTGAAGGATGAGTCTGGTAAAGCTCTTCAAGGGTACTACTCCGGACAGTTGAATCAACAGCAGGTGATCGATGCGCTCGACAAAGCGTGGAAATCCTACAATAAAGTCAATAAATAAGAGCGGGATGCTTAACAAGTAAGCGCCTGAACGATCAACAAGGTTGAGCTGTAAGAAAGCAGTACCTGCGTTTGTTGACAAAATCTCGTTTGGTTCCGTATTAAGCTCGGGGTTTTGTCAACAAATTAGCGGTACTTTATTTCGTAACAGTCTCGAAGCAGATGAAACGGCTGGCTGAACGATCTTCGTTCCCCCGTTAACCTTCATCCGCTGTGCAAAAAGGGGGAGAAGTTATGGCTACGAATGTGTTCAAAAAGTATCTTTCATTGCTCGCGTTCACAGCGCCGGCCTTTGTAATCTATGCGATATTCCTGCTGTACCCGACGTTTAGCGGGATGTTCTACAGCTTGACGGATTGGAACGGGTTAAACCGTGACTACAGCTTTATCGGGCTGGGGAACTTTGTGGAATTGTTCAAGGAAGATCCTGACTTCCTCAACTCGCTGTGGTTTACGATGAAATATGTTATTTTTATGCTGATTTTGCAAAATGTCATTGCATTGCTGCTCGCCGTGTTCATTGAGTCGCGTACACGCAGCAAAGGGTTATTCCGCACATTGTTCTTCATGCCCAATATGATCAGTACAATCATCAGTGCATTCATGTGGACGTTCATCTTTTCCCAGGTGTTGCCGCAGCTGGCTGAGAAATTGGCCGTTTCTTTTCTCGACCAACAATGGCTCGGTGATCCGAAGTTCTCCTTCTACTCGATTCTAATCGTATCGCTTTGGAACGGTGTGGGCTATATGATGATCATCTACCTGGCTGCATTGCAGGGTGTACCGAAAAGCCTCAAGGAAGCCGCGGTTATTGACGGTGCAAATGCATTTCAAGTGTTACGTAACGTCGTACTGCCGATGATTACACACGCTATTACAATCTGTTTCTTCCTGACACTGAACGGTGCATTCAAAGTGTTCGAGGTGGTCTATGGATTGACAGGCGGCGGCCCGGGTCGGGCTACACAGGTCATCACCATGAATATCTATGAAGAAGCTTTTTCGAACAACTTCAGATACGGTTATGCCAGTGCCAAATCGGTTGTATTGTTTGCTATCGTTCTTATCTTTACACTCATCCAGATCACCGTCATGAAGAGAAAAGAGGTGGAAGCATGAGAATGCAGCGACTGAATAACTACCTGATTCGGCTGTTACTGATTCTCGGCTCTCTGGTAGCCATGCTACCGATCTACATGGCTGTGGTGAACTCATTCAAAACACAGGGTGAAATGTTCCAATCCTTTATTGCTCTGCCGACCACATTACATTGGGAGAACTACACGGATGCGTTTAACAAAATCAATCTGCTCGGCAGCTCGCTGAACTCCGCGATTGTGTCAATTCTGGGTATCGGAGGCATCGTCTTCTGTGCTTCGCTTGCAGGATACAAGCTGTCACGGACTTCCGGCAGGCTTAGCAATCTGATCTTCTTCATGTTTGTCGCTTCCATGCTGGTGCCGTTCCATTCCATCATGATCCCGCTGACGCGTGTCGCGAAGGGGATGGGGGTGCAGGGAAGCACTTACGGACTGGCTCTGATCTATATCGGACTTGGTGTAAACATGGCGATCTTCCTCTATCACGGGTTTGTGAAGTCCATTCCGCGTGAACTCGAAGAATCGGCTCAGATCGATGGATGTAACGAGTTCCAGACGTTTTTTCAGATTATTTTCCCGCTGCTGCTTCCGATCACGGTGACGATTGCAATTCTGGACTTCCTGTGGATATGGAATGACTTCCTGTTACCGCTATTGATGTTGACGGATGTAAACCGGTACACACTTATCCTGTCCACGAACATGCTGTTTGGTGAGTATAACAAGGAATGGCCGTTAATTCTCTCTTCTCTGGTTTTGACTGCAATTCCGGTTATCCTGATCTATGCATTCTTCCAAAAGTTCATTATGGAGGGTATTGCGGAGGGAGCGGTCAAAGGATAATAGGTATAGGAGCTTGTTCCTGTTCCTGCGATTCCACTCTACACACTTAAGTGTGTAAAAGCTCATGCTTATAGCCTTGAACTGCGGATATACTCCGTTAGTTCAAGGCTATTCTCATTTATGGAAAGAGAGGGACACCAAGGTGAGCATCCCAAATAAGCGCAAGTTGAGTATCAGCAGTACAATAGGGGGCAACGACGTATTTTACAATATTGCAATGTAAAGAGATGTTGCTCACACGCTGGGCTTCATTAGCCTGTGTGCTTCTTGTGCAAGGACAATCAGTCCGCGCTCCATCTCATCTTGCGAAGCATAGGCATAAGAGAGCCGGATATGACTCGCATCCAGCCGATCATACAGATAACCTGGGTGGATTAGAACATCGGCTTCCAGACAGGCAGAGAACAGCTTACGGATAGACAAGGGTTCCGCTGTGAAGCGTAGCCAGATATAGAACCCGCCTTCTGGCGTTGCCCATTCTGCAATGTCATGAAAATAGCGATGCAGTAGCTCCAGCATGAAGTCTCTGCGTCTTCGGAGCTCCGGACGTAGCCGCTCCATATGAGTTGTGTGATGGCCATCTGTAAACCATAATGCGGCGGCTTCCTGTGCGAGTGAACTGGTACCGTAATCCGTCTGCATTTTGATATCGGCCAGCCTTCGAATGACGGGCACAGGACCGACAAGCCAGCCAAGACGAAGACCTGGACTGACCGCTTTGGAGAGAGTGCCCATATGCAGCACCCGACCTTCCTGATCCATTGCCTTAAGTGGAAGAGGAGGAGGGTGATCCAGCCAAAGTTCCTGATAAGCGGCATCCTCCAAGATCGAAATGCCGGAGTTGCGGGCGAGGGACATCAATTCATCCCGGCGACGGCAGCTCATCACGCTGCCTGTAGGATTATGGAAGCTCGGTATGGTGTACAGTAGCGGGAAGGACTCGCTGTTATTCTCGTCGTTTCCTGAGTGCAACGTTCGTATCGCATGTTCTAAATGTCCCAGATGTAATCCCTCTTCCTCCATGGCAATTCCGTTTAGCTTTAGCCCTGCCGATTGGAAGGCATGGATGGAATAGAGATAGGACGGCTTCTCTAACAAGACAGTAGATCCACGAGGCAGCAGTCCCACAGAGATTAGATGCAGTGCTTGTAGAGATCCCGATACGATCAGAATCGAATCAGGTGAGGCCTGAATGCCATTAGACTGCAAATGTATGGACAACGCCTCACGAAGCGCCAGGCTGCCTTGAGGTTCGATGTAATTCAGCATACGTGTTTGGCTGGACAGGGTCTGGAGGATTTTATTAAACGCTTCGTTAGGCATCAGCTCTGGCGCGAGCTCACCTGTACCCAGCCGAATAATGCCGGGTCTGAACTCTGCCTGATTAATCTGCTGAATCTCGGGCAAATTCGGATAGTACCAGCCTTCCTGTGCAGCTTCGCTCCAGTTGGGTAAGGCGGCATGGGCCATACTGTGCCAACCGGAACCGGAGACGTAGGTACCGCCTCCGTGTCGGCCTTCAATCATCCCTGCCGCAGTCAGGTTATCCAGAGCGGTGACCAGCGTACTGCGGTTTACACCCATGGATGTTGCCAGTGTTCGCTGAGAAGGCAGACGAGTCCCAGCCGACCACTCGCCTGTTGTGATTTTTTGCCGGATATAGGCTTCAATCTGACGATACATAGGCAAATCAAGCGCAGGGTTAGGCTGCCAAATTTGTCTAGAAGATGTATTGGAATATTGACGTCCCATCAGGTAATTTCACCTCCTGTAGTTATAAAGAAAGAGTCCGTTATCGTGTTTGTATCGTCCACTATACCATTTGGTTGGGCTCCATGCCATCCAAGTGGTTGGTTACGTCTTCCCTAATTTCATTTACGCTGAAGAAAGAGATAAGGGGGATGGACAATGGACGTTTTTATTCATGCAGTGGTGCTGGCATTTGGCTTGATCTTACCGCTGGGTGTTCAGAATGTATTTATTTTCAATCAAGGGTTAACGCAGAAGAAATACTTGCATGCACTGCCGGCTATAATTACAGCAGGGATTAGTGATACGCTGCTGATTGGAGCCGCTGTAGGGGGCATGTCTCTCATTTTGATTCAATGGCCTATACTCACCCATGTTTTATATGTGGCTGGAAGCCTGTTCTTGCTCTACATGGCCTGGGGGTTATGGAAATCATCGGCTTCCTCAGATAAAGCCCCGACAGCGATGTCGGCAGGTCGGCAGATTGCTTTTGCCGCTTCGGTGTCTATTCTCAATCCGCATGCATTGCTGGATACCGTGGCTGTCATTGGTACAAGTTCCATTCAGTATGCAGGGGGGGAGCGTATGTATTTTACGGTCACAACAATGGCTGTATCCTGGATTTGGTTTCTGGGGCTTGCCGCTGCAGGCAGCGTAGTTGGCAATCATGATCGCACAGGGCATCTACGAATTGTGCTGAACCGCATATCCGCTTTGATTATGGTTGGAATCGCGCTGATGATGTGCTGGAGGCTTTTTAACTCCTAAATCAGGTGTTCAAAGCACATGAGCAAGGTGAAT
Source organism: Paenibacillus cucumis (ex Kampfer et al. 2016) (assembly GCF_019748695.1). Taxonomy (NCBI): domain Bacteria; kingdom Bacillati; phylum Bacillota; class Bacilli; order Caryophanales; family Paenibacillaceae; genus Paenibacillus; species Paenibacillus cucumis (ex Kampfer et al. 2016). Next base: position 14,976 of record NZ_JACLIC010000056.1, read on the forward strand.
CAATGAAAACTAGGGAATCGTAAAGGCTGGATGGGTGTAAGAAGGGGGCAGCCGTGCACCTGCTAGCTAACACTTCGTAGCAAAAAAGCTCCCCGTCACAGAGTCACGGGAAGCTTGATGTATCCGTTTATTCTGCTTTTAGCAGCATCGATTCAATAAACACTTTAAGATCTTGGCTTGTTGCGTTCAGATGGTCAATAATCTCACTGAACTCCGTTACAAGTTCAGACTGTGCATTGCTGGACTGTGTTATGGAGGTAATTTCCTGTTCCATCTGCTGAATGGAGGACTGCACATCCTTGAGGGAACGTTCAATGTTCACCGTCGCCTCCTTGGTTCCGGTGGACAGTTTACGCACTTCGGTGGCAACTACGCCGAACCCCGCACCTGCCGCGCCCGCGCGTGCGGCTTCGATGGCTGCATTCAGACCAAGCAGATTCGTTTGTTCCGATACTTCACGAATAAATACGGCAACTTTATTGACCTCTCCGGAGTTCTTCACAGCGAGGCGTGTGTTGTCCAAAATTTGCGTAGACGAAGCAGTTAGCTGTTCGGACTGTGCAGCGACCGTCTGCACCATCTCTGATAACCTGCCGCTGATGCCTGTAATCAGGTCGGTAAAGTGCTCCAGCTTTTCTTCGTTCTGAAGTGAAAAACCTATAGCAAGCGTTCCTGCAATCTTTCCTTCATCATCATAAAGAGGAGTGGCGGATGAAATAATGGGTGTGCCGTAAAATTTGGCGTCAATGCGATTGGCTGAGGTCTCCCCATGCACAAGTGCCCGGCGCAGTGTAGGGTCTTCAAGAGAGATCGGATCTCCGGCTCTGATGCCAAGATCAAGCTCGTTGCCGGGAACGTAATACCAGAACTTCTCGGTATCGGTAACGGCAATCATAATATCGTGTTCTTTCAGCATAATTTTAAAATAAGGACTTGCTGCAGTGAGTGCTTCTACGATGTTCAATAAGTTCAGCTCCTGTAGGTATGTGTGTATATCATCTGGGTGTATATTATACATCGTCAGATCGATTAGCATAATTTAGGCCTAAAAAGGGCATAACGTCTATTACATTTTTTTGAAGCGTTTGAATCAGAGCATGTTATGTTTTTAATACGATATTTACATATGTGCAAAAAAAACAGACGGGAACATGATGTTCTCGTCTGTTTTGATCATACATAATACAGCACTTATTATGACGTTCTCAACTGACGGAATGTTCGATAAACGATGTGTCTTCCGTTAGGTGATTGAAGCATTTCTTGCGTGTCGTAGGGGCTGTACGGCTTCGTTCTATCCACCGATCTGCGACATGCGTCGTACCGTCGGGGTGTGGGATTGCATTTTTTTCTCCAGTGCCAGCGCCATTTCATGATTTTTCGGTTTGGTACCGAGTGCTTTCAGGAAAAGTGCGGCCATCGCATCGGGATCATCTACATAGCGGCGAACATTGTATTCATCTGACCAGTACAGACAAGCCTTGATATGTCCGTCCGCTGTAAGGCGCAGCCGATTACAGTTATCGCAGAAGTGGTCACTGACTGGATGAATAAGACCAAATGTGCCTTGGGAGCCTGTAATTTTCATATTACGTGATGGACCGTTCCCGGCAGGGCCCTCGGTATTCTCAACCGTCCAGCCAGCCTCGGCGCATACATCCGTCACGGCCTCCAGCGGCAAATACGATTGACGCCAGGAATCGGAAGCCTGCCCGATTGGCATGTATTCAATGAATCGCACATGTAGCGGCTGATCCATCGTCATAGCGATAAAATCCTTGATCTCATCATCATTAATGCCTTTCATGAGCACGACATTCAGCTTGATCGGTGCCAGGCCCACCGCAGTAGCTGCCTCGATACCCTTCAGTACCTTATTGACATCTCCACCGCGTGTGATCATAGAGAAGCGGTCAGCATGCAGGGAGTCCAGGCTAATATTAATGCGGTTCAGCCCAGCATCCTTCAAAGCCTTCGCCTGTTTGTCCAGCAACAAGGCATTCGTGGTCAGTGCAATGTCCTCGATGCCATCAATGGCAGAGATCATGCCCACAAGTTTATGCAAATCCTTACGTACCAGGGGTTCTCCCCCCGTGAGCCGAACCTTGCGCATGCCCATCGGGGCGAGCACTTTTAGCACTTCCGTAATTTCTTCATAACTCATTATCTCATCATGCGGAGCAAACTCCATGCCTTCCGCGGGCATACAGTAGACACAGCGCAGATTGCAGCGGTCCGTAACGGAAATACGGATGTAGTCATGTATACGGCCAAATGAATCCTGAAGCAGTTCCATGCAGACCACCCTTTCAACGGTTCAGATTGGAAACCTTCTATAGTAAATGATACGACAATTGTAAAAGCAACAGTTGCATCAAATTTTAGCTATTTCTCCAATCCGCGTCAATGATGACGTCCCATGATAGCAATTTAAGCAGGCTGATTTAATTGAAATTGGCCAACGACTTGTTGCAGGAACAGGGTAATGGCCTCCACATCATGGGAGGATTGCTGAACCTTCAACATATCCCGAATCAACGCCATCATCTCGGCTTCCACCTCGGCGGAGGTCACCCGATTTTGGTGGCTGATGGCAGCGATATTTTCCATCAAAAATACGACCTGATCGACGACTTGGGTACGCTCGGCTTCTTCGGAGCTGGCTTTTTGGAGAAGCTCTGACGCTGCTTGAACCAGCGTTGTTCCTTCGGCGAGCACCTGGTCTCCTTCGGTGATTTGCTTGGAAGCTGCGCTTGCAGCCGTCGAGATCCGATCCAAAATCTGATGAATGTCCTCTGTAGAGGAGCGGGACACATCGGCCAGCTTACGAATCTCTTCAGCGACAACCGAGAACCCGCGTCCATGCTCTCCGACGCGAGCGGCTTCGATTGTCGCATTTAATGCGAGCAGATTGGTCTGTGCGGATATTTCTTCAATGACCGCCAAGGCGCGGTAGATGTCTTTCATTGTGCCGAGGAAGGAGAGGATCGTCTGGTTAGTATCCGACACGGCACTGGAGATTTGAATCATTGAACCAAGCTTGAGGTTGACGCGGTCAGTAGTCACTTGAGTGGTCTCTGTAGATGCACGCATCAGATGCTGATTATCCATCACGTCCACCGTAGCCCGCTGGACTTTGAGCATAATGCTCTCCAGAGAATCAATCATATTATTAATCCATTTAGCCAGTTCACCTGATTCATCTTGAGCAAAAGCGTTTGTGTCCAGACGCTGGGTAAGATCACCTTTACCCTCCGCGTTCACCCGAATGAATTGACTGAGACTCCGCAAGTCCCCATGGACGCGGTTGTATTGTTTGCGATGAAGCTGGAATGCACCCAAGAATCCCAAGATGACATGAAAGCCGGCGATTGCAGCAGCGTTCCATCCGCTGCCTGTCAGCACAAAAATCAAGGCGGCAGCAAGAAGGGCCGAGAGCATAATATAGAAGCTATGCTGTTTGAATTGTCGCCATCCGATACTGCGTATGCGGTACACTTCTTCCAGATCACCTTCGCACATCATGCCCCAGCGATCCGGGCAGTGAGGGAGATGAAAGGTGATACCTTTACCGATGACGGGAATATGGCGGTAATCCGAATAACCGGGATAGGACACAAACAGATTGGAGCCATTTTGAATCGTTTTCGATACGCCCGGATGTAATTGGCCGGTAGAGGGATCGGTGAACATCAGCTCAAGCTCTGTATGCTCTTGGACAGACACGATGCCCCAATCGGTTGTTACACCGTCTTTCAGGTTTTCTCCATGTGTGAATGTTCGATCCTCGAAGCGGCTCCGAGATAGAGCAGTACCTGGCTGTAGCTCAGGTCGCAACACAGACTCGGCCATAAACAGATAGTTATCACCTGAGTCCGGATAGATGTGTCCCGATTCACGCTGAATGAGATCACCAAGCACGTCGCCAGGAATACGGCTGCATAAAGCACCTGCGTACCTACCTTGTTGCACGATAGGGACAATGAACATCAGGGTAATCGCGTCATGAAATGTGGACGAGCGTGGTCCGATTTCCAGCGTAAGCGGATCAGAATACGGACCATACAGACATTTCTGACCGTGTATAGTTGCTTGTCCATAGCTCAATCCGGGACCAAAGGATATATTCTCGTGAGGGGTATAACGCTGACCTATATGTTTCTGATATGTAGAAAATACAACTTGATGCTGCTCGTTAAGTATGAACAATTCCGTACTATCCTGGGTGCGTGCATAGCTCGCCTTAAACCAGGTATCCAGCTTTTCTGCCTGTGCTGATCCGTGCTCCACCTCCTGGAAGTTAACCGATCCGATCTGCTGAAGCAATCGATCCAGATGACTCCACTGATCACTCGCCCAATCTATCAATAACTGTCTTCTTGTCTCCGCGATCCCTTCAAAAATGTGCTCCACATCTTCCTTCCGGTGTGCATTCAACCGATAAGACCACCACAGCGGTAACCCTTTTTTCCATCCCAGCCAATCAAACATGATGACCACCCCGAATTTTGGATTTAAAAAGATTTGAACAGCCCTCAAACATGTTGTTTTTCATGATTTTGTGGTAATTCAAGCTATCGTTGGTACAACTGTATCCCACCATGGCTTTATTACAATCTCTGTCTATATCCAACGTTATACATGAAATCTCATAGCATTACGAGTAGATGTGTCATATTTTCCGAATATTTCATCAATTAATACAAATGAATATACGCTGTTTGCAGAAGATAGAGGAGTGGAGAGGGAGTTTGATTTATGGCAACTGCATGTTACTTCATGTCACAACAAACGTGTAAGAGATATACAACAGATATGCAACAAATATGATGAGAATTAATCTCATTTTACAGTGTGTCACATGTACAAGCCCATACTCCACACAGTTTGTATAATGTAATTTTCGGCCAAATCGATATAGTAGTATCTAACAAGTCAACCCGTTACGTTTGTGTAGGTTAACCTTCCACCATTCAGCCTTGACGTTTGCTCCAACCATCCCATCCTTCCAAAGGAGAATGCCTATGAACTCTCCCTCTGTTGTATTACTTCATCCATCCACAAGAGTTACCTCTGAACAACAGCTTATCGAGGTGGATCATGTTTCTGTCATCTTTGGCAGCGGTCCATGCACTTGATCCACCTCTTCTATTAATGGATGAGCCGTTCTCTGCGCTGGATGAATTCACCAAAGAAAAATTGCAGATGGAGCTACTTGAGATTAAACGTTCCACCGGAAAAACCTTCCTCTTTGTTACCCATAGCATCCCCATAGCATCCCCAAAGCAGTCTTTTTATCGGACCGCATCATCGTACTCTCTGCCCATCCGGGCCAAGTGCATTCGGTCCATTCCGTGAACCTTCCAGCCGAGCGAGAGAGCCAGTTGAGGGAAACCGAACCTTTCTATCAGATGATAACGACAATTTATCCAGCGTACGTAGCACTCCAATGCACGATGACTGGCAAGGTACTCGGCCTTGCGAGACACAGGACGTTTCAGCATGTCTCTAACTCGGATGTGAAGCGTAGTCTCCCCCACACCATCACCGCCCTTTCCCATGACTTATCTGTAGATTTGATACAAAAGATGCTGGATTCAGGTTGCATACTTGCTGGATTTTTAAGGGGAAGTATGTGTATTTAGATCGGATGAGATTAAACCTGACGTTCATTTAGTCTGGATAACAAAAATAATCGATCTTTTTGTCACACATCTTAAATGGCATCAGATTGGTAGCAGATACATGTTCGACTTTTTACCATCGACACGATAAAAAATGCCCTTGATCAGGCACGGGAATCACTACAGATTCCAGTACCCGTCAAGGGCAAATTTTTGCTCGCGATCACATCTGAATCGTGGGAATAACGATAGACTGAATTAATCGACGATTTTTTTCTTTTTGAATTTCATCAGGAACTCATACACGATTGGCACGATGACCAGCGTAAGCAGTGTAGAACTGATCAGACCACCGATTACGGTAATTCCGAGTCCTTTCGAGATGATACCTGCACTTTCTTCGAGACCTGTTACCAGTGGCAGCAGGGCACCAATCGTTGCGAGAGCGGTCATCAGGATTGGACGCAGACGTGTAGCTCCGGCTTCCAGCAGCGCTTCACGCGTCGTGAGTCCTTCGTTTTCCTTATGAATAACACGGTCGATCAAAACAATGGCGTTGGTAACAACGATACCGATCAGCATCAGTGCACCCATCATAGCGGATACATCGAGTGTACCGCCTGCGATAAACAAACCAACCATGATACCAATCACGGTGAATGGCAGAGAGAACAGAATCGCGAATGGTGCAAGTCCGCCGCCAAATGTCACCACGAGCACGAAGTATACAATCGCAATGGCTGCCAGCATTGCCAGACCAAGCTGCGTAAAGGTGTCATTAATCTGTTCGGTTGTACCGCCAAACTTCACTTCAACGCCATCCGGCAAGTCCAGCTTGTCGATGTTGGCTTTCAGGTTTTGCGAAGCTTTGGTCACATCGGATGCCAGAATGTTCGCTGTCACCTGTACAACCACTTTGCCATCAATACGCATGATGGAGTTCGGTGAAGTGCCTTCTTCCACTTTGGCTACATCCTTGATTGGAATCTGGATGCCCAGCGGTGAAGTGACCTTTTCATTTTCAATATCCTTGATGCTGTTGAACGTTTTGTTGTCCGTTTCTACATAGACTTTGTACGTTTTGTTGTCGATATCCACTTCCGTAAGTACCGGACGTTCACGTACAGGGCTCAGTGCCATTGCCAGTTGACCCGCCGTAAGGCCGAGTTTGCTGAGCTTCTCCTGATCGGCAACGAGGGTGTACTGACCGTAGGTGTCGGAGATGGTGGTATCTGCTTTTTCAAAAGAGTCCTTTTCCGCTTGAACCAGTTTCAGGACTTCTTCAGCTACAGGTTTCAATTGCTCCACACTATCCCCGTAGATGGACAGGCTTAAGTTGCTTCCGCCAAATCCGCCGGACATGTCGAGTTCACTCCATGTGCCTTTGGTCACTTCTTTTTGCAAACCTTCAACCAGTTGTTTCTTCACATCGGTAAAATCTTTGGTGTCTTTATTGTATTGAATGTAGAAGAGTGCAGAGTTACCGCCGCCTCCACCCATGCTAGCGAGCGGGTTACCACCGCCGATGGAATATTGCATTTTCTCCATACCTGGCTGTTTCAGTAACCATTTCTCAGCAACGAGGGCTTCTTTTTCTACATCTTCACGAAGTGAGCCCGTTTCCGGACTATAGGTGATCGTGGCGAATTTATCCTTTTGCTCTGGCAGGAAACTTGTGCCAATGAATGGGTATAGGAACAAGCTGCCGACCAATAGTAGAACCGCAATAAGAACGGTAATGATTTTGTGAGAGAGCGTCCAGTTCAACAGGCGTTTGTAGCTTTCAGCCAGTTTACCTGGTTTTTCTTCATGGTTTTGTTTGTTCTTGATCCCTTTACGGAACAAGCTGTGTGCCAGCATCGGTACAATCGTGATTGCAACCAGTAGGGATGCGAGCAGGGCGAATACCATCGTCAAGGCAAATGGCATGAACAACTCTCCGACCATACCGCTAACGAGTGCGAGCGGCAAGAAGACTGCAATCGTAACAATGGTTGAGGAGAGGATCGGGATAAACATCTCGCGAGTCGCCTCACGAACCAGATCCCGGCCTTTCAGCATCTCGTTTTTGAGCGTCAGTCTGCGGTAGATGTTCTCGATAACAACGATGGAGTCATCGACAACCCGGCCGATCGCAACCGTCATTGCTCCGAGTGTCATCATGTTCAAGGTAATGTCCATCAGATTGAGCGCCGTCAATGCCATGAGCAAGGAGAGCGGAATCGAGATAATGGAGATAATCGTTGAACGGATGTTACGCAGGAAGAGCAGGATAATCAGAATCGCGAACAAGGCACCAAATATAGCTTTGCCCAGCATCGTGTTGACGGAATCCTGGATAGGTTGACCTTGGTCAAGCAAGATCGTCAATTCGGCATTTTTGAATTGCTTCTGCAATTCTTCTGCTTTATTTTTGACGGCCTTAACCACGTCCACCGTATTGGCATCGTTGGATTTCACCACGGAAATACCGATGGACTCCTTGCCGTTGGTACGGGAAATGGACTCGGCTTGACCGATGACCTCAATCTTGGCAATGTCGCTTAGCTTCACGGTTGGGATTCCTGCTGCGTTTGCCGCACCTGCGGCACCCGATGGATTTGCTGTAGCAGCATTGCCGCTACCCGCTTGACCTGCTGCCGGGTTGGAACCTTGCGCAGCACCAGATGCATCTTGTCCAGCTTGAGCCGATGAATCCGCAGTTTGACCACTAGCTTGACCGGCTTGAGCACCGCCACCTTGGGAAGTCCCTGTCGCAGCAGAACCTTGTCCAGCAGCCGCTCCAGCACCCTGACCCGCAGAAACACCAGCGCCTTGGTTTGCACCAGCCCCAGCTCCGCTAGGTACGACTGGGATCGCCAGATCTTTCAGATCATCGAGTCCGATGATGTTGCCGTCTACAACTACGGCTTTCTGGGATTTATCCAGTTCGAAGAGGCCGAGGGGAACACGAATGGATGAACCTTTAACGATGCCGTTCACCGTATCTTCGCTTAGACCGAGTTCAGCCATTTTGGCTTGATCAAACGTCAATTGCACTTCTTTAACGTACTGACCGGACACTTGAACCTGAGCTACACCATCAATATCTTCTAGTGCGGGTTTGATGTCCGATTCTACAAGTCGTGTCAGTTCTTCCAAATCCCCGCCGTCCTTGTCGGACAAACTGAGGGATACAACCGGGAACGAGTTAATGCTGAATTTGGAGATGGTTGGTTTCTGCACACTGTCCGGCAATTGCACCTCGTTCAGTGCTTCACGAACCGTAGCTGTTGCGTTCGTCAAATCCGTTCCATAGTCGAATTCCAGCGTGATGGATGCCGCATTCTCCATAGAAGTGGAGGTGACGGTCTTCACACCCTCGAGGTTGCGTAGCTTCTGTTCCAGCGGCTTCGTGACATCTTCTACAATACCTTCGGGAGCTGCACCCGGATCAATCGCCGTGACATTCAGAAACGGTACATTGATGTTCGGAATAGTCTCCTGCTTCATCGTCATTCCGCTGTACAAGCCTGCGAATGAGATGATGATGGTCAGAATCCAGATTGCAAACTTGTTGTTCAGTGAAAAGTTAATAATCCCTTTCATACGTTGGTTTCTTCTCCTCTCTGTTTCTCCTGTTTATGTGTGTGACGAGTCAGTCTGGATAAACCGGTTATACATGGTATCCATAATGTGCTGAAGCTCGGAGTGCATCGGTTCAAGGATAGTTATCCCTTCCAGGTTACGCATCATGCCGAGAATGATGGCACGCCTTGGCGTAAATTCCATGATCTCTTGCCTCAGTATGGCAATGGTCTCAAGCACATCATTTTTTGACTGACCGGCGGGCAGGTCGCTTGATGCGATATCTTGCATCTGTTTCAGAATATGGACGGGATGCCGCAACATGGTTGCATCTAGTTGGGGTTCAGCAATCCAGGCAGGCCACTGATCCAGCGGAATCAGAGGTTCAGGCCGATGCTGGAGGCAGCCCTGTGCTGCATAATCCATCATTTGCAAAAGATGCGTAGCCATCTTATTGACCGTAAGAGAAGGCATTTCGGTAAACCAGATTTTGACGTACGACAGGAATAGTCCATGTGTCAGAAGGATAAGATCAATCGTATAAGGCTCGATCTCGGAGCCGTATAGATCCTCCAGTTTGTTTTTGAACCAATGCAATGTACGTATCTCAATATCTCTTTGCTGAGGAGTGCAGTGCTCCTTGCGCTGTTGTTCATCATCCATCATCATGCTGCGTAGTTGGACGCGTAAAAATTCCTTCAATTCCGCAACATGCGTTAGCAGCACCTCAATCTGTTTATGTAGCCGTTCTCTGGAGGTCAGGCTGCTCTCGTGTTCAATCTGGGACATCTCGTCCATAAGAATGTATACACAGTACTCCAGCGTACTGGCTTCCAGTTCCTCTTTGGATTTGAACATGAGATATAAGCTGCCTTTGGACATCCCGCATAATTCGGCAATCTCCTGCATGGAGGTTGCTGCGCTACCCTTAGCGGAAAACAGCTTGAGCGCTGTGGTGATGACCAGTTTTCTTTTTTCATTCATCCCATGGATCGGGTTCATTAAGGGTATGTTCACCTCACTGGGAACTCTTGAGTTCTTGAATTGACTTTGTGGTCAAACTAAGTATAAACGATGTGAATGAGGGATTACAAATGTGCACGGTGTAGGGGTGTAAAAGAGCCGAAAAGTGGACTGAGAAAAGAATCGAGAGAAGAACCCTGAAAGAACTCTGAATGAATCGAGAGAAGAACTGAGAGAGTACAGTACGCAAGCCGTAAAGCTGTACGTTGTACTTTTTGGAGAGGGAATGGAAGAATGTATAAAGGACGCATCGAAAACACATCAACACATCAAGAACGCATAACTCCCGCTTTAAGAACGCTTCAAGTATGTAGACTTGGCCGTACGACTGATCATCTTGTTGCGCCAAACTCATTACATCTCGTGCCAGGAGATGCGTGCGGTGCAACACAACGAAAACACATCAACATTCAAGAACGCTTCAAAACACCTCAACACCTCAACAACACTCTTAAGAACGACTCGAGAACATATCGAAAATTTATTCTAACGATCACAGCGGAGCTTATTTGAGCAATATTCATCCTTTTGAAATTCTAACGATCACCAGAAACCTTATTTTGTTGAAAACACAAGCTGGACGTCCATTTTCGCATCAAAATCCTGAAATAAGCTCGCCTGAGATCGTTAGAAATCTAAAACCTGTAATTTGGCCCAAATAGCGTTACTGGTGATCGTTAAAAATAAAATGCACGAACCACGCTACTTCGGAAAGGAAAAGAGAGAAGAAGAGAGAAACAGCGAATGAATATCGAAAATGAGGGAATTAAGCCAAGCAAAACAAAGCAAAACAAAGCAAAACAAGGCAAAACAAGAAAGAGTAAGTAAAGTAAAGTAAAGAAGTGAGGGAGGCGAGAAGTAGAGAACGAAATAGGGGCAAAAGCGAAGGAAAGCGCAAATAGAAAGTAAACCAACATAAATCGATATAAACTAAAATAAATCAGAACAAATTAAAGAAGATATAATACAGTTCAATAAAAGAAATTAAAATAAAAAAGGAATAAATGAAAATCCAAGTAAAGCATTGCGAGTCTAAGAAAAAAGAGCAAGTGAAGTAAAGAGAAAGCAGACTATACCCCTCCCATAAAATCGTATACAGCGATCATGATGATTACTCCCAAGAAAAAGAGATAGAAGAGTGCCAGTGCGATCAAGAACGAATAACCGGTATATGCTCCGATACGTACCAACCATTTTTTCATAAAATGCACTCCCCTTCTTTCCAATGAGCTTAATGACAAGGTCATCTCTTAGATTACATTATATCCCAAATCACCTGTTGTGTTTAAAAAATTTCACCTGAAATTTGTACTTACACAAGCCTACCTACACAAACCTATGTATACGAACGCACTCCACAATCGTATCTCCACAAACGCACCTCGACAAACGTACTTAAAACAATCGTACCTACAAAAAAAGACGACTCCCTGAGTGAAGTCGTCTTTCTGCCTGAAGTTGATAATATCCATTATATTGCACGATATTCATTACATTACGTAATGATCTTCAATCCTACAGCTGCTACCAAAATCATTGCAATGAACAGTAGTCGCTTCGCTTCTTTACGTTCACCAAACAGAAGCATTCCCGTCACCGTACTTCCCACTGTGCCAATTCCTGTCCACACCGCATAGGCTGTGCCCATAGGGATAGATGTCATCGCGTAAGATAACAGCGAGAAGCTGAATACGAATGATACCAGCATCAGGACAATGTAAGGCCAACCCTTACGCGTAGAAGCTCCGTTGATGCCGATGACTCCGAAAATTTCACAAATTCCTGCACCTACAATCGCAAGCCAAGCCATTAGACGGCACCTCCTTTAACCTGTGGTTCCTGCTTCTCTTGCTGATCCGTGACGAGTTTCAGCCCAATGACACCGCAGAGCAGCAGTCCAATCAGTAGCATTTTAGCCAAACGGAACGGTTCACCAAACAGTAGCATTTCGGTCAATACCGTACCGGCTGTACCGATCCCCGTAAACACGGCGTAGACCGTACCCACAGGCAGTCGTTTAGCCGCAGCAATGATCAGGCCGAAACTAATGACAATGGCGAGTCCCGTCAATGCCCATTCCCAAGCATTCGAAGCATGTTTTAGTCCGCTAACCCACACAATTTCAATAATGCCTCCTACAAAAACGTATAACCAGTTGCGGTTCATGATGTTCAATCTCCTTCTGGCACGATAAGGCGTGCCTGTTCATTCAAGCTGTGTATACCATTCCAAAAGACAGGCCAGGAAGCATCCAGCCGTCTCTTGTACCGACGTGAGCTTCCATAGATAATTTCAACAGTAATGCCATCGAGAAAGGTCATAAAAGCAATGGCGGCCTGCTCGGCAGGAATAGGCGGAACATCACCCTCGCGAATCGCTCGTTGCAACAGCCGTGACAATGCACGCTCCATACCGTCCAGAAATGGATATACCAGATCCATCACCTGGCTATACAGATCGGGCGGCGGATAATAACAGTTGCGTAGCATCAATCTGGCAGAGGCATGATTCTGATACTCCTGCTCAAACCACGTCAACAACCCCCGCAGCCGTTGTTCCAGTGGCAGGTGGGCGTGGTCACGGAAATATTCCAAGGTATGTCGCCGTACTTCATCGAATGCATGGTCCAGCGTGTGCATAAACAAGTCCTCTTTACAGCTAAAATGCGCGTATATAGAGGGTTTCTTAATCCCCACTTCATCAGCTATCGCTCTCAAGGAAGCCCCTTCATAGCCGTCTCTGGCAAAATGAAACAGGGCCGCGTCCCGGATGGAATAAGCAGTCATCACATTCACCTTCCTAACGGTCGTTAGGTAACATCTTTTCACACATTACATCCTCTGTCAAGCCAGGATAGAAAACAGAAAATACACCCGCCGCACATGAAGAGTGCAGACGGATGTATTTAGTTAAATGGGTGTATGGATTAAGTTGTGATCCGGAGTCTCTGTGTAGACTGAACGAATCATTTACAAAAAACGAAGAGGCCACCTGCAAGACAACCTAAAAGGTTCCTGAAAAAGAGAGTATCAGAAGCAAAGGCTTCGCTTTTATCACCGAATATACATACGTCAATCAGAAGGTAGTAAACCCAAGAATGAGCTGCAGTTTATACAAAATGCCTTTCAGGAAGGTGGTCTTCTCCTGGAACTCTTCCAGATTCAGAGTGAATTCGGCATCCTCATTTGTCCAAATGCGCTTGAAATAATTCGCAACGTCTAACGTAAACTTGTTGTCTGCCGGAGCTGCAATCCACACATTGTTCTCCAAATTGTAGTCATTCAGATTCCGGGGAGTGAAGTTGGTTGAGCCACCGAGCACGATATGATCTCCAGCAGCTTTGGCAATATACATCATTTTGGTATGGTACTGCTCCTTGGTCGTGTTATACCAGCGAATCTGGATTTTGCCATTCGATTTACCATGTAATTCTGCTGCTACAGGACGATTAGGAATGCCGATCTTCTCCTGACCAAAGGCGTTTTCGTTAGGGTCAAGTACAAGCCGGATATCGGTTCCTCGCTCCGAGGCATCCAGTAAAGCCTCCAATACTTTTGGTGAAGCGATGTAGAACATCCCCATCCAAATGGTATCCCCTTTTCCCACCTGACTCAGCTCATCCAGCAAGGCATCATTGACTTTGCCTTCGGTCACATAACGAAGGCGAACAGGCCGATCATTTTCATCGGCTTCCTCGGAAGACGGAGTGTGGGAGATTTCGTCATAGACAGGAAGCTGGCCCCCGCCCGATATATCTACAACAGCTTGCTCCGATTGAATGATATCCCCAATGATCGGACCGGTAACCTCAAAGCCAATGTTGGAGTGATAAGCGCTAGGGTCATGAATGTTACCTGATGATACAATAGCTGTTTTTTCGCTGAGAACAACCTTGCGGTGATTGGCCTTTACATTAAGCAATTTCAGATATGAACGCAATGTAACATCCGGGCCATCTGTTGCCATCAGGTTAGGAATCCAGCCTTTACCGGACTGACCAAACCACTGGAAGAACGTACGCCAGACTGCGGAATATACCGGTGTAGAATCACGTAGTGGATCAACATTAGTGATGACGACATGAATATCGGCCTGTTTCATCTGTTCCAGTAGCGGATTGGGGGCCGAGTTATAGTTGGTGTTCACTTCATCGGTAATGAACCAGATGTCCATATCGGGATGTTGCATTTTCTTGGCAAGGAGTGCATCAGTAAACTCCTGGCTGACAGGCGGAAAGTTCTGTCCCTTGTGCTGATAATTGTTGAACAGAAACATATCCACCAGGACAAATTGCTCGGCATCCTCAACCACCTGTTTCATCCGCTGAAAAATCTGCTGTTCATGAAGCATCTGTCCGTCGGCAGAAGGGTACGTGAGGTCATGAAGGAACTCGACATTCTTCACCCGATATTCTTGACTTTCATAAGAAATGCCTGGTGGTAGCGGTTTATAGGTCTGATAGAGCATAACAGCAATAAACCATAGGATAAGTAGTGCAATTGCTGTGCGTATGTATGGGAATTTGCCGCGGGAAGATTTGCGGTCAGAGGTGTTGCGGCGCAATGGGAACAATGTTGGACTCCCCCTTTCTGTACTTGCTGACGTTTATTACCACAGGTGTAGCGATGTTGACGCAGGAGGCAGAATTCGGATGTTGTATGAGAATCATGAGATTTTTACAGGTGAATCATGCAATTTGGATTGGATGAATCGACAGCTGTAGGGTCGTTGTGTATAATGAACGTATTATTTTTGTAGAACGTTTATGGAGAGAAAGTAGGTAATCACGTGTATTCCATCAAACAAGTCGCTGCCATGCTGGGCATTCAGGCGGTCACGCTCCGGGCTTGGGAAAATCGTTATGATGCGGTTACCCCTGAGCGGACAGAGTCGGGTTATCGCATGTACACGGAAGAGAATGTAGCGGATCTGCGCTGGCTAAAGGAGCAGATTGATCAGCATCAGGCCAATATCTCCGAGGCTGTACGCATGTTGAAGATCAGGAAAGCTAAAAGGCCTGATTCTTCTTCACCTGCGCCGATGGTGCACCCAGTACCCGTGATGGAAGAAGCTCATGCACAGATGGCCGATCAGATCTATGATTCCCTCTATCATTTTCAGGGCGAGCGTGCCAACGGTTTGATTGATTTTGGTTTCACGATGTACGGATATGACAGCATGTTTTACCATGTACTCGTACCGATCCTGGTTCGGGTTGGAGACGCATGGGAAGCAGGACGTGCAACGGTAGCGCAGGAACATTTCATGACGCAGTTGATCTCCCAGCGGTTTTATCAGTTTTTCCATCTGTTCCCGATCTATCCGCATCTGCCCAAAGTTCTTGCTCTCTGTCCGGAAGGGGAACATCATCAGGTTGGTTTATTGTTGTTCTCTTTATTTATGCGCAAAAATGGAGCGGAAGTCCTGTATCTCGGGGCCAATACGCCGGAAGAAGGGGTATTTCCGATTCTCCGCGAGCAGAAAATCAAACTGGTCTGTCTTTCGATTACGAGCCCCGGACTTGTGGAACCTTGTGATCAGCTGATTGACCGAATTCGGGACGAGTTCCCTCATATCCGTTTTGTGCTGGGCGGCAAAGGGTTTGAACGTGCGAAGCACGCTCGTCACCCGGAATGGATTATGCCTGAAGATTCGGCAGACTGGCAGTCCTGGATTGAACGGGAGTATTTTACGGATCGGCCACCAGGTGCCTAACAAGTGATAGGATAACAATTGAACATAAGGCGAATGTTGATGGAATAGATTCATATAGGACATCCTTTGATCCAGCGATCAAGGGATGTTTTTTTATGGATTATATAGATCTTTAACGTGTAAAAAACAATTAATTTGACCCGCGGGTCATTTTATGTTTTACTTGTCGTATAATATTTGTACACGATTTGTATAATGTTTTCGAGTTTACCCGATTAAAGTGTTTCATTGCGGTTTAATAATAGTTTAGGGGCTTGAGAACTAGAGATAGTCCTACATAGAAAGGTGAGTGGCATGATACCGAATCAACAACGCAAACGTGCAGCCGTCATTGGCGCAGGCCCGGGTGGGCTTGCAGCAGCCATGTTACTGTCCGGTCAGGGATATGAGGTTGATGTATACGAGAAACAGCCAGCCATTGGCGGACGATCTTCCCGTCTGGAGCTTGGTGAATATAAGTTTGACCGCGGGGCTACCTTTTTGATGATGCCTCAGTTGATTGAAGAGATGTTTGATGTGGTCGGACGCAAGCTCTCGGATTATGTAGATATGAAAGAACTGACCCCGCTGTACGCTTTGAACTTTGGAGATAAGGTGTTCACGCCTTCACGCAATCGGGAGGATACAGCAGCGCAGATCAAAGAGCTGTTCCCTGGCAATGAAGAGAATTACCTCCGGTACATGCGGGACGAAGAAGTGAAGTTTGGCAAAGTGATGCCACTGCTCCGCCGTCCGTTTGGGAAGCTCACCGATTATTTACGTAAAGATGCGATTACGGCTCTACCTAAACTTGATATAAATAATACGGTTTACGGCATTCTTTCCCGGTACTTTACCGACGAACGTCTGCGCTGGGCGTTTACATTCCAGTCCAAATATTTGGGGATGTCCGCATGGGATTGTCCGGGAACCTTTACGATCTTGTCGTTTATCGAACACCAATATGGACTGTTCCATCCGATCGGCGGCGTGAATCGGGTATTTCAGGCGATGGCGGATGTCGTAGAAGAGTACGGCGGACGTATTCATACCAGTACACCGGTGAAACAGGTTATTGTTCGCAATGGTCGCGCCGAGGGCGTACTGCTTGAAAACGGCGAACGGATCGAAGCGGACCATGTCGTGCTCAATGCCGATTTTGCCCATGCAGTGAACCATCTGTTCGAACCTGGCGTACTTAAAAAATATACACCCGAAAAAATGAAACAGAAAAAATATTCTTGTTCCACAGCCATGTTGTATCTCGGTGTAGATGGTGAGATCGACCTGCCACATCACTCGATTTATTTTCCGGAAGATTACCGGGTGAATGTAGACGAAATTACCAAGCACAAAATTTTATCGGCAGACCCGTCTCTATATGTTCATAACCCATCCAGGCTCGATCCGACACTCGCTCCGGCAGGAAAATCTGCACTTTATGTGCTAATGCCAACACCAAACCTTACGGGAGACATCGATTGGGAGGCGGAACGAGCGAAGGTGCAAGAAGACATGTTGAAGCGGCTCGAAGCGATTCCAGAACTGGCAGACATTCGTGGCCGGATCGAAGAAAGTATGCTGTTCACACCGCTGGATTGGCAGAATGAGCTGGATGTATACCAGGGGGCAACGTTTAATATGGCACATAATCTGGGCCAGATGATGTATCTGAGACCGCATAATCAGTTTGAGGAATTGGAACGCGTTTGGCTGGTGGGTGGAGGTACGCACCCGGGTAGCGGCTTGCCGACAATCTTTGAATCGGCGCGAATCAGTGTCAGATTGATTCAGGAAGAGGATGCACGAAGACGTACCAAGCCATCCTCCTACGTGAAGACTGCCCAAGCCGGAGGACAATCATGAAGCGGGCAGCTGTTGTAGGTGCCGGGATTGGAGGGCTTACCTCAGCGTTGCTGCTGAACCGTCAGGGATGGGATGTTACCGTGTACGAGCGAGGCTCTCGCGTAGGCGGACGGATAGCTTTTGAACAGGAAGGGGAATACCGGATCGATCAGGGGCCAACTATTGTCCTCCTGCCCGAGATGTTGCTTGGCATTTTGGAAGAGGCCGGTGTGGATCGCTCCAAAGTCGAGCTGCTACGCTGTGACCCGTTATACCGGGTGCATTATCACAGCGGACGTGTCATGACCAAGAAGACAGACCGGGCAGAGCAGACCGCCGAGATTGAACGGTTGTTCCCGGGAGAAGGCCGAGGATTCAACAGGTTTATGAAGGATATGGACACGTTGTTCCCCGCAGGCCGGGCAGCGTTTCTGGAACAGATGTTTCCGCGCAAAAGGGACTTCTTCACCCCTTCGCTCATGTCGCTTATGGGCAAGCTGCGTGCACACAAGAGTGTGCGGAAGGCCGTTGGGGATTATTTTGAACATGAAGAATTGCTCGATGCGTATTCGCTGCAAAGCTTGTATATCGGTGGATCGCCCTTTGGTACACCTGGGATTTATTCATTGCTTCCTTACGCCGAGCACGAATATGGCATCTGGATGGTGAAGGGCGGTTACGCGGCTCTGCCCGCTATTCTGGAGCAGGAACTGCTCTCTCGCGGCGGGAAGATCAAGCTGAGCACGGAAGTCACTGGACTGGAGATCCGCAATGGAATATGCGAGGGAATTGAAACGGCTGATGGTGCTGAAAAGGTGGATGCCGTAATCTATAACGGAGATTTTCCGAATTTGAGCGGGCTGATGAAGCAGGTACCGGAAGTACCCGTGAAACGTAAGCCGTATCGCCCTTCATCGGGATGTGTGCTGATCTACGCCGGAGTAGATAAACGGTGGGAGGATGCCACAACGCATCAGTTTTTCTTGCCACCAAGCCTGGATGGTAGTCTGCGCCAAGTTTTCAACGAGCGCCGTATTCCGGCGAAGCCATCATTTTACGTATTCAATCCGGCTGCGGTGGACGAAACGGCTGCACCCCCTGGACAGAGCGTATTGTATTTCCTCATTCCGGTACCGGACGCGGAAGGCGTGAACTGGGAACAAGAGAGTGAAGCGCTGGCAGAACGTGTGCTGGAAGAAGCAGAAGAACGAGGATTCCCGGGACTCCGTGCAGCATTGCAATGGAAAAAAGTACGTACACCTGCTGACGCCGCGCGTGATGGCTTATACGGTGGAGGAAGTTTTGGCATTGCACCTGTCCTGTTTCAGTCGGGTGTGTATCGACCGCAGCCCAAGCCGTTTTCGAAGATACAAGGTTTATATGCTGCCGGAGCATCGGTACATCCAGGAGGCGGCGTGCCCATTGTCATGCAAGGCGCTAGGATGGCTGTCAATCAACTCATGAAGGAGATGGGGAAATGAACGAAGCGATTTTAAGCAGGTGTGAAGAGTTGATGCAGAAGGGCTCCTCGTCTTTTTATCAGGCATTTAAAGGCCTACCAAGTCCCCGCCGAGAGGCGGTATATGTAATCTATGCGTTTTGCCGCATGATTGATGACAGTGTGGATGAGCCGGAGCAATCAACGTATACGATCCATGAGATTCGTGATTTATTTGAACACCTCGAAGAAGCGGAGGGGCACTTTATCTGGCCGGCACTGAGATGGCTGTTCAGCAGCTTCCCTCATCTGGACAAAGGCCCGTTTTTTCGTCAGATGGAAGGCCAACTAACGGATCTGGAAGTGACCCACTATAAAACGCTGGAACAGCTGGAGCACTATTGTTATCTGGTTGCCGGAACCGTAGGCGAGATGCTGCTACCTGTGCTCCGTAATGATAACGGTGCGGAAGTAGCGATGAATGGTATCGCACTAGGCAAAGGCATGCAGATTGTGAACATTATTCGGGATGTGGGTGAAGACCGGGCCAGAATGCGCCGTTATGTACCGCTGGAGATTATGGAGAAACACGGATACTCCGAACAGGACTGGGAAGACGGCATTGTGGATGAACGATTTATCGCCATCATTCAGGATCTGAAAGCGGCAGCGCTGAACTGGTTCCGGATCGGCATGGATCGTTTGGACACCTATCCGGTTGAAAGTGCCTTTTCGATTGAGTTAGCCGCGGCCTTCTATTCAACGATCCTGCACGCCGTGGAGCGTAACGATTACGATGTGTACACGAAACGAGCGTATGTCAGCGATGAATTGAAACTGGAGATGCTGGGCGCGATTGTGAAACGGTATCCGATGCTGGCGTATCAAGCTTCCCGAATGGCGGTATCCTGATGGTTCAGTGGGTGTACTGGGTATGGTACGCCATTGGTGCCATCCTCATGCTTACGATTGGTGTGCCTGAGGCGTTATCCTTCTCTAATGGGCTATTTCTTGTATTCTACGCGTTGTATGTGCTTGACCTTATATATCAGCAACATCGCCGATCTGACCTGTCCGACCAGTCAGTCAAGTGGCTACGGCCCGGTCTCTGGATAGCGTCCTTTATCATCTGGCTGGGCGGGATGGGTGTGGAATGGATCGGTGTACATACACACTGGCCTTTTGGCGAGTATGCCTATTCCGACTTCTTTGGCATCCATCTGTTCAGTGTACCGGTAACACTTGGATTCGCCTGGATCGCAGTCGTTGGCAACTCGGCGCTGATTAGCGGCGGTGGATCGACCTGGGGTGGAAAGTTGGTGCGAGCCCTCAAAACGGGATTTTGGGCAATTGTGCTGGATTTTGTACTCGATCCTGTAGCTCATGCAAGGGGATTTTGGGAATGGCAGGCTCCAGGCGGGTTCTACGGTGTTCCGTGGACAAACTACATCAGCTGGTTCATTATGGGAGCATTTCTGTCTCTCTTTTTGCCGGCCATGCCGAAGGATCGACATTCCCTACTGCGGGCAAAATGGTTGTACCAACTGTTTATCCTTCTGTTTGGCCTGCTTGCGCTAAAAGAAGGCATAACAGGCAGTTTCATCATTGCCATCGCAGGTGTGTTGCTTGCCGAGGGGAGCTGGCTGTATGATTCGCGCCGTAAAGTCCAAAGCGTTTGACCGAGTCTTCTCGCTGTACAACCATTATTATTTGTTGCGTAGACGTTTTCGTTCGTTTACGCTCTCGGGTTCGCTCGATCCACAAATCGTAGATCGTAGGGGCTTGGATGGAGTGTTGCCTATAGCGCCGGCTCAGCCTGTTGTCTATTTTATGAACCACAGCTCATGGTGGGATGGACTGCTACTGTATCATGCCGCGAAGCAAACTTCGCGCGGGGATCATTATGTGATGATGGAGGAGCGGCAGCTTCGGCAGTATGCTTTTTTTCGCAAACTCGGGGCGTATTCAATCAACAAGAACAGTGCATCGGGTGTTCGGACATCGTTGCAATATACGAATGAGTTGCTGGCTGCTGGCAAAAGGGTCTGGATATTCCCGCAGGGTGAAATTCTGCATCAGGAGGCTCGGCCGATTCAGTTTCGTCCGGGCATTGGACTCGTGCTTCGTCGTTTTCCACAGGCTATTGCCGTGCCAGTCACCTTATGTCATGGCATGGTTCAGCATGACCTGCCGGAAATTTCTATGAAAGCTGGTCCGCCGATCATGGAAGATTGGAAAGCATGGAAAAGTGAAGAGATTGCTCATCGGCTAGGGCATGTGCTCGAACAGCAACTGGATCATCATAGAGCAACGTTAATTCGGCTTGGACAAGGAAGTCTGCCAGATGCACAGCCTCTGATTCGGGGAATACGCTCCACTAGTGAAAAATACGATGCGACACGAAAGCGGGTGAACCGATAACATGAATGAGAGTATGCATGCATCTGAGATATTGTGGATGTGTCTGGTGGGAGGGTTGCTACTGCAATTGCTCTTTGCGGTGTGGAATGCCGCTTGCCTGCCCAAAGTACGATCATTCCGTAAGGTGAATATCGTGCCATCCGATCAGCTTGTTACGGTATTGATCCCCGCGCGAAATGAACGAATACATATCGAAGCATGTTTGGAAAGTGTGCTTGCCAGTGATACGAAGGATTTTCGCATGGAAGTGCTGGTGCTGGACGACCGCTCCGAAGATGAAACCGCCGCTTTGGTTCAGGCGATTGCCGAGCGAGACTCACGCGTACGTTTGCTTCGGGGTACTGAACTACCTGCGGGCTGGATGGGGAAATCCTACGCCTGTCACCGATTGGTTCAGGAAGCCCAAGGAGACTGGTTTATGTTCGTGGATGCGGACGTTCGGGTCAAGCCGGATGCCATTCGGCAGACTTTTGCTGCCGGGTGCGCGCAGGGCGGCGGGCTGGTTACCGGCTTCCCGTATCAGGTGGCGAAGACCTGGATGGAAAAGCTTGTTGTGCCCATGATGATGTTTACGATCATCAGCCATCTTCCTATTTTTATGATACGAAGGTCAGCAAGTCCGATGTTTGTCGCCGCTACGGGGGCTTTTTTGCTCATTCATCGGACAAGTTATGAAGCATCCGGCGGTCATGCAGCGATTCAAGGGCATCTGGTGGACGACATGAGTCTCGCCAAAGCAGTGAAACGTGCCGGTCATCCCGTGATGCTGGCGGATGTCCATGATGTGACGAGTACGCGAATGTATCAGAACGGTGCAGAAGTATGGAACGGATATAAGAAAAATATGTATGAAGGCATGGGGCGCAAGGACGTGCTGTTGCTTGGGACGATGCTGATGTACTTTGTGATGTATATTGTGCCGCCGCTGGGTCTGGTCATAGGGCTACTCACGGGCAGTGAAACGTCATTTCTGAATGGTTTCATAGGCACATTGCTTGGCATGGCTGTAAAACGGGTATCCGATCATATCGGAGGTCAGCCGTGGTGGCTTGCTCTTTTTCAACCGATTAGCATGGCGTGTGTGATTGCTATTGGTCTGGCCTCATGGCAGGCAGGTCGATCTGGTAAAGGGTATGTATGGAAAGGCAGGCGTTATAGCTGATGCAGAGTGCACAGGAGAATGGAAATGGTGACGGTTCAGAAGATACAGAGAGAGACCAAGGTATAGGAGAAGGTAGTAAAGGGGCAGGAATGTTGCTGGGAAAAGAGATGAAAATGGATAACGGGCACCGGGCGGAGGCCTCAAACGGGAACTTGAAACAGGATGTCATTATAATCGGGGCAGGCTTCGGTGGTCTGTCCTGTGCGATTCGCCTTGCTACGGCGGGCTTGCGAGTAACCATTTTGGAGCGTCAGGCGCATGTGGGCGGCAAGTTGCAACAGATCCAGCAGGACGGGTATCATTTTGACCGCGGGCCGAGCACGATTACGATGCCGGATGCGTTTCGCTCGGTTTTTGATCAGGCAGGCGTGGTGATGGAGAACTATGTGCAGTTGTACGAGCTAGAGCCTAGAACACGTAATGTTTTTGCGGATGGAACAGTGGTCGATCTGTCTAGAAATCGCGGCTGGATGAAAGAGCAGATTGCTGTGTACAGTCCGGAGGATGCCTTGCGTTATGATGCGTTTATGGATGAATCTGCCGCATTGTATGCGGAGGCGAATCGTCATTTCCTCGGTAAGTTGCTACTGAATCCGTCTGATAAATACAACCTTCAAATGCTACGCAGTCTGCTTCGGGTGCGGCCTACAGTCAGGCTGGATAAGTTGTTACGCAGGTATTTCAGCCATCCACACACACTTGCCATGTTCGGACGGTACGCCACGTATGTAGGATCATCTCCTTATCTGTCGCCTTCTATTTTTGCCATGATGGGTCATGTGGAAGCAGAGGTGGGCATCTACGGGGTCAAAGGCGGAACGTATCTGCTGATTGAAGGCATGACCCGGCTTGCGCAGGAAAAAGGCGTGCGGATTCTGACGGGTGTAGAAGTGCATCAGATCGTGACTCGGCATGGCAAGGTGATCGGCGTGGATACGGATCGGGGCTTTATGGAAGCAGAACAGGTCGTGGCTAATGGAGATGTGCTTAGTGTAAACAGGTTACTGCTCGCGCCGGAGCATCGGAAACGAATGAGTGATGCCCGGATTGCAAAGTACGAACCTTCCATCTCAGGATTCGTAACCTTGGCGGGAGTGCGCAGAAAGTACGATCAGTTATTACATCACACGGTCTTTTTTCCAGAGCAGTATAAGCTGGAGTTTGATGATATTTTCCGTGATCGCAGGATGCCTTCAGATCCAACGATATACATCTGTTACTCTGGTTACTCGGAAGAAGGTATGGCTCCGGAAGGGGCCAGCAATCTGTTCATTCTGGTGAATGCACCGTATTTGTCTCAAGCGTGGAACTGGGAAGAGCAGAAATATCGTTACGGTGAGTTTGTGCTGGAACAATTGGAGGCGCGTGGTATTGGCGGGTTGATGCAATCGGAAGTGTTAATTTGTTACACACCGCAACATATTGAACGGGATACACTCGCTCATCAAGGGTCGATCTATGGCATTTCCTCCAATTCGGTGAAACAGACTTTTATGCGACCAGGCAATCAGAGCAAAGATGTTCAAGGGCTCTGGTACGTTGGCGGTACAACCCACCCTGGCGGCGGAACCCCGATTGTTACGCTGTCCGGCCAGCTTGTGGGGGAGCGACTTGCAACGGAACTTGGGAGGTAGAGTAAGCGTGTGGAGGATCAGGTTTGCTGGAAATTGATGAATTTGATGAACTGAATAAGGCAGACTGGGGCTGACAAGACCCTAATGAGGTGAAACAGCTGCTCTGATATTGGACTGAGTTCGAACAAGTAATGCAGGGTTCAATCGTGCAGAATAGTTGTTTTGAGGCTGCAAAGAGTTGCATAGGTGCTCTGAAACCCTGACAAAATAGCGTTTGAGATGATGGGGTTTTGGAGTGTCCTTTCATTAGGTTGAGAGGAACGGTATACTGGATAGAGTTGTCCATTGATAGACACTACCCTATATGGTCTGTCTAAGAACCGAATGAATAAGCCGAGCGATTAACGACACAAGGATGATTTATTGAATAGGTGTGAGTGGATAGAACGGTGAGTGATTTCTCCCAGTCCATTGCAACCGCATTTTACATAGAAACAAGAGTTACAGAGCAACTCAGCATGGGGTAGGGAACAGGAAGCATAACAACGCAGATGAGCCTACCCTGCACATCATTCTCACATAGGAGGTCTCATCATGAACGAACAAGAGCGAGCCGGCAGACGGCTGCTGCCCGAAGTGGCAACGGGAGAACGGAAGCTGGAGCACGTGCGCCTCTGTCTGGAGGAGAATGTGGCAGGAGAAGGCATAACGAGCGGACTGGAGAAGTATGCGTTTCGTCATCATCCGCTGCCGGAGCTGGATTTTGAAGAGGTGAATCTGGACACTTCGTTCCTTGGCAAAAAAATGCGTACACCCTTGCTTATCAGCTCGATGACAGGTGGAAGCAAGACCACAGGCGCGATCAATGAGCGCCTTGCACGGGTAGCGAACGCCAGAGGCTGGGCGCTCGGCGTAGGCTCGATCCGGGCTGCCGTAGAGCAGCCGGAACTCGCAAGCACATTTGATGTCCGCCGCTGGGCACCGGACATCCCGGTCATCGCGAACCTGGGCGCGGTTCAGCTGAACTATGGCTTCAGCACGGCTGATTTCCAGCGTGCCGTGGATATCGCCGGCGCGGATCTGCTTGTGCTGCATCTGAACACGCTGCAGGAAGTATTCCAGCCCGAAGGCAATACGAACTTCAGCGGTCTGTACCAACGAATCGAGAAATTGTGTCGTGAACTGGACGTGCCTGTTGGTGTCAAGGAAGTTGGTTTTGGCATCGATGGCGTGACGGCACAGCGACTGTACGAAGCGGGCGTAGCCTTCATCGATGTGGCTGGCGCAGGTGGTACAAGCTGGGTACAGGTGGAGAAGTATCGCAACAATAACCCGGTACGCCGGGCGGCTGCTGAAGCTTTTGCCGATTGGGGCATTCCGACAGCCGAATGCATCCAGGATGTGCGCGCACTGAACCCCGATGGGGCGCTGATCGGTAGCGGCGGACTGTACACTGGCGTGGATGCTGCCAAAGCATTCGCGCTCGGTGCCGACCTCGCAGGTTTTGGTCGCTCCTTGCTCGAATCCGCCGTCACCTCCGACGAAGCACTGTCCGAGCGGCTGGAGCAGGTCGAATTCGAGCTACGCACCGTCATGTTCGGCATCGGCGCAGGCAGCGTTGCAGAGGTGAAGCGGACAGAACGTCTGGTGGAGCGACGGTAACGTTGGTTTAGTACGTGGTCGTCGAGGAGTCAGAGTGCAGAATCGAAGGTTGGATAGCGGAGTGAGTATCGGTATCGGTTCAAAAGCTCTAACGATCTCACAAAGCCTTATTTTGCACTTTTCGCGCTGTTTACAAATCTAACGATCACCAGAAGCGCTATTTAGGCGAAAACCACCAAAATCCGGCGAAAATCACAGCCTTTCAAGTAAATAAGCTCCCTGGTGATCGTTAGAATCTCAATGTGACCAAAAAGGGGCAAATAGCGTCGCTGGTGATCGTTAGAATTCGTGGAGTCCCATCTGGCACTCGTTGATTGTTCGAGGTAGGAATAGAATGTGTTACTGAAGGAGATTTCCTGGTGCGAACCCCAAGCTCACATGATTTCCCTGGGGGATTCGCACAATCTGCGTGGAGTGCATGGATTGAAATATTTACTGATGCATACGCTCCAGAGGATGATGAAGACAACCTAACCTCAATCCGTATGTTAAACGAACGAATTGGCAGATTTATTGTATTTCACGGCCAATGTATCAAAGAAAGAAGGCATGGAAACCGAAAAGGATGGTATCCGGGAAACGCTTATCAAAATCATGCGGGAAATCAACCAGGCATCGGAGCAACGCTTGCTTTATAACAAGAGGCCGTTAGTAATTGAGGATTTCTATCATCATCGTGCAAAAGAAGCCTTACATTTTTAGAAGTGCAAGACAATTCTCAACTACAGTTAGAATTAACCTAATGATTAAAGGTGGAACCCATAAGCAGCTCCACCCTTTTTTATTGCTTCAATGAGAAAAAAATGTAAACTATGATACTTTCGAAAGGCTCTCAAAAAAATATAGTCAAATTGAATATTATGGTATTTAATAGAGATAGTGTTTAATACTTTAATATGAGGATGATAAATATTGACAAAAATCTTTATTAGTCACGCTTCTGCAGATAGAGAGTTGGTTAATCCGCTCATGGATCTGCTGCAGACACAATTTGATCTTAGGAGAGAAAATTTTTTTAACACCTCGGATCAACAATTACGAGTTGGTGGAAATTGGGTTGAACAAATTCGTAACGGCATGCAAGAGGCAGACTTAATTATGCCTATCTTCACACCAAGTTACTTTCAAAGTGTCTTCTGCTTATGTGAACTTGGTGCAGCGTGGGTAAATGAAGAAAACCTTGTACCACTTATTGTCCCCCCTCTAACTTATAGAGCGCTGGATGATACCCCTTATAGAGCCATTACTCAAACAATTTCGCTAGGTAACGAGGAAGGGTTATCTCAACTATGGGATGCATTTATTGATCGAGGAATCGGCCAAAAACCCAATATGACCCGTTTTATGAGCAGAACCAAAACTTTTCAAACTACTGTTTTAGCACCATTCATTACTGAGATGGGTTCAAGAGAGGTAGTTACTGCAGGGTTAGTTAAAGAATTGCGTGCTGATCTGGACTCCACAAAAGGAGCATATGAAGAAGTAGAAAATGAACTTGATATCCTACGAGCAGAGAATGTACGTCTTCGGCAGATGAAAGATGCTCAAGATGTTCAGGTAATGGATGATGAGAAGATGGATGAGTGGGAGACTTTTATGAGAGCTGTTGAGGATGTGCATGATTCAATAGGCTCACTCTCAAAGACTATGCAAAGTGCATTATACAATACATTTAAGGGCTCCCCTTATATAACAAGTGATCAATTTGTAAAAAGTGAACTTGGAAAATTGGAAAGTGAAGGACTTATGAAATGGGAAGACGGTTGGTTTGCCGACCATGAGCATCCAACTGTTGAACAGGCAATAAATAGTTTAGATAAATTAAGTACTGTAATGAAAGACTCCAAGGAAATTCTTGAAGAACGGTTTAAAAGAGAGTATCCAGGTACGCGCTTTGGACTACAGTTTTCGCCATTTTGGGTGAATCTATTTGAAGCTACTATATTCGCCTCTGATTAATTTGAGGATGAGACCACAATATGTGGTCTTTTTTAATTGACGGATTGTCAAGCCAAGTGCGACAGTT